>CAZEXF010000017.1:0-4810 GCA_964516855.1 uncultured archaeon
GCAGCCGCCGTTCCTGCAACCGTTCCGAAGTCCGTCCAGTTGTACGAACCCTTCTCGTAGCTTACCGTGACTTTCAGCGAGTAGCTGTCTCCCTGGCTGAGCGTGATGTCGGTGCACGTTATGTCGAATTCCTGTACGCTTCCCGCGCTTACCGGAGTCGCTGTCGTGTATGCGTTGCAGTACTTGGTACCTGCCGTCTCGTTCACGTTGATCTCGTGAATGACGATGTTGTCACCTACGTTGTTGGGAACCTGTATGTGCAGGTGATCGTCGGACGCCGTGAACGCGTGCGACGGAGAAACCCCAAGCTGTGTGAACCTCGCTTCCGTCCTTGTCTGCGAAGGCGTGAAGACACCCAACGCTGTCAATGCAATCGCTACGATGACGACGATTAAAATAGCCCATCCGTATGTCATCAGATATTCCATTGCGGATTGTCCCTTTCTTTTCATGATTGATCAATTTATAATTGGGGGCAACTGGTATATAAAGTTAAAATCGGGTAAAAAAATGTCCATACCGAGAGAGATCGCCTTATTTTTTCAGACCGGCCTGAAACTGGTCAGTATCTGGGCCATGAAGAATCTGGACGCAAAAAAGGCCACCAGCGTTATGACAAGGAATATGGGTATGTATTTGATCCCCCCCTTCTCCTTTCCGCTGTTCAGCAGGCCTATTATCAGCCCTGAAAAGATCGCCGTGACTATCAGGGACGCCATGGAAAACATGAAAAAGAACTCGGGTGAGATGGTGTTCCCGACGCTGAAAAGCTTGACCCCTGCGGGCAGGGATTCCGGGACGATGTCGGCGGATGGACCTATGGACGTCATCGTGGTCATCAGATAGCCCGATATGGAAAAAAGCACGGGCGCCCCCAGTATCCCGGCAAAGACGATGAATATCCCGTACATCAGTATGTTCGCCCTCACCTCCTTCTGTATGGCCTGTCTCCTTCGGATGTCTATGGCATTCTCCTCCAGGAGGGAAACGAGCTGCCCGCCGGCCTTGGAGCCGTCAGAAATGAGCTTGATGGTATGCTCGAGTATCTGGGACTTGATCGATCTGGGGATCTCAGCGAGGCCCTCTGAGAAGGACCTTCCCGTCATTATGTCCTTGCCGCTTTTCCTGATGGCCTCGGAAAGGGGACCGAACTCCGGCCGGGCCGAAAGCATTATGGCCCTGCTCGGGATGAAACCCGACCTGATGTTGGCCGCCATCAGCTCCAGGGCGTCCGGAAGGACATTCTCCACGAATCCCTTCCTCTTCTCGATCGCGAGGTAAAGCCAGGCGTTCATGAAGGCGAAGCTGGCGGCAAACACGCCGGCGAAAACGTAAATGAAATAATCCGTCACGAGATAACCGATCACTCCGGAGATGATCAGGCTGAATACGAAGGCCTTGTTTATGAATTTCTTGTGATCCGATTTCATCCCGGCCAGTTCTATCATCTCGTCTATCCTGTTCCTGTACCCCCTGGGAAACATCCTGTAAAGCATACTAATCGATACCCGGCGGCCTCCTAGATTTTATCAGCCCTATGAACATGAACTGGAAGAAGATCAGGGAACAGAAGATGCCCATGAGAATGACGTGCATGTCCATTTCCATGCCCGTGAATGATGACAGCACGAGAAGGAAGGTGATTCCCAGGGTAGGGAAGATCACCGCGAGCATCATGTACATGAGGGCGAGGGGGTTCAGCTGGGACCCGTACTTCTTGATGGCCACCCTCTGCTCCACCGAGAGGTTTGAGACTATCTCCTTCATAGTCGAGCCTATGTCGGCCCCTGATTTGAGGGCATTTATGAGCTGCCACATCACCCTTCTTAGGTTGAGGGAGGGATTATCCCTGGTCATTTTCTCCAGCGCCTCG
Organism: uncultured archaeon; assembly: GCA_964516855.1. GTDB lineage: Archaea > Aenigmatarchaeota > Aenigmatarchaeia > QMZP01 > QMZT01 > CAZEXF01. The sequence goes on from CAZEXF010000017.1 coordinate 1,874, forward strand.
ACCTCTGATTTTCCGGTGTTTATCTCGTTAACTACCTTCCTGAACTCGACGGAAAGTATCCCGTAATTGCTCTTTCCGATCGAAACGAAGCAGTTGTAAAGAGGAACCCCGGACCTGACCTCCACGAGAACGTGGTGGAGCACGTAGGGAAGGTTCTGCTCGACGCTCTTGATCTTCCTGGTTGCAGTCAGCTTCGGATAGAATAGAAGGAAAAACATGCTGGCAAATCCGATGGCAAGCCCGGACATGAGAGAGATGATCAGGGAGTTCAGCATCTCCGTACCCGCGACAAGCGCCGTCAGGGAGAACATGAGTCCGGCAATCAGCACGAAATAGAATGTGAAAGCGAAAATGGCAATGGAGGCCCACCTTCTCGGGCTTATCTTGATGTCGGCCTGGTCCAGGTCGAATTCCAGAGAGGGGAAGAGCTTGGACAGATTTTCTCCTATGCCGAGAAAATGCTCGGTTATGTCCATTATCCTTGAATAAGGAAAGGGCAGGAAAGGGATTTTGCTTTTCACAATCTATAATTGGTCGGGACGATATAAAATAATTCAGCCGAATTCCATGTGGAGGGTTCCCTTTGAGAATTTCTTTTCGATTATCCCCGAATCGGGCGGTTTTGTCAGGATCTTGAAATAGGCCTTGTCTCCTGCCACCGCCCTCACCTCGATGCTGTTCTCCAGGGAGGATATCTCGATGTCCTTCTCGTCCCTCACTCCCGGCATCTCCATGTCCACCACGATCCTGTCCCCTATCCTTTTTACTTCGGTCCTGGGCTCTTCCGTGACACCATGAAGCCTCGTTTTCCTTCCGGGCTTTTCTCCGGCACCGGAGGCCGGGGAAGGTTTCGATACCCCCATCCTCTTCAATTCCTCCTCGATCCCTTTCCTGTCCACGTCCCCGTAAGTCCTGATGTCAATCTTTGGCTTGTTCCCCGAGCTCTGTGTTATCCTGACGGTGAAACCGCTGCCTTCCGGGGTTTTTCTGAAGAAGGGGGAGATGTCGAACACCTCGAAATTCTTCTCAAAGCCCCTGTTCATCACCTCGAATTCCTTTTCCACCCTCGAAAAAATATCGCTGAACCGGTTGCCACCCAGCCTGAAACCGCAGCTGGGGCAGTATTCCCATCCTTCTTCCACCTCATACCGGCAATTCGGGCATTTCATCAATTGAAATTAATTAGCAATTATTTAAAAATATTAACCGTAATAATCCTCGGTGGTAACATTTTCGGATTCAGACGCAAAAAGAACATGGCCCTGTTCGTTGACGGCCCCAACATGATCAGGAAGGAATTCAACATAGACCTGAAGGACCTGAAAAGGGTGGCGGAGAAGTACGGAAGGATCGTCTACGGGAAGGTGTTCCTCAACCAGTTCGCCTCTGAGAAACTGATAGAGGCCATATCCAACCAGGGGCTCGAACCCAAGGTGGTGCTTGCCGGTGAAAAGGAGTCCGACGTTGACGTTTCAGTGGCGGTCGAACTGGTCCAGGCAGCATACAATGAAACCATCGATCTGATAGTACTGGCATCAAGGGACGCCGACTTCCTTCCCGCGCTTCAGCTCGCAAAAAAGAAGGGGAAGGAGGTGCTCGTTATCGGCGCCCCCACCGGATTCTCAAAGGCCCTCCAGAACGTCGCAGACTACACCGAGATACTCGCAAAAAGGAAATTAAATCCCGGAAGATAATTCGCTTTTTGTGCCGGCGGTGAAATAAGCCCCGGCCAGAATCACTGCCGAGCCTGCAATCTGTATCACCGGAACCGGCTCGGAAAGCCAGAGGTATCCCAGGAAAAGGGATACGACCGGGGCGAGGAGAAGCATGGTAGCTGCCTTTGAAACGTTTATGAACCTGATGGATGCGTACCAGAGCAGGACGAAGAGGAAAAGCATGCACGTCGAGACCGCGATGTTGCCGATCTGAACGTAGCTCACGCTCATCAGTTCATCCAGCCTTCCGGTCAGCAGCACTATGCCAAAAAGGATGAGGCCCCCGAAGAACATCCTTGAGAACGATACGAGGTAGTTCGTCCCCCCGGACACCATCGCCTTCTTCGCGATTACGTTCTCCAGCGCCCAGAGAACCGTGGCACCCACTATCAGTGCGTCCCCTATCTGGGGATTCAGCCAGAGGTCGGCTGGGTCGATTACTGCCGAAAAAACCATGACGGTTCCGGCAACCATCAGGAGCATCGAATAGAGCTGCTTTCTCGTTATCCTTTCCTTCAGGATGAAATAGGCGAATATGAATGCATAGAGGGGAAGGGTCTTGTGAAGGAATGCCCCCCTCCCTCCGGTTGTCAATTTCAGGCCGGTGAAAAACATGAGGAAGGCGGCCGAGCCCCCGATGACGGCTATGAGCAAAAGCCATTTCCAGTTCTTCCGGAGCGCATTGCCGCTGAAGGACCGGGTGGCGAGGGAGACCATCATGAAAATCACGCCTATCAGGATCGCCCTCAGCGCAGTGAACACGACCGGGTCCATATCTACAACGAATACCTTGTTCAGCGGAATGGACACTCCCGATACAATGGCGGTCATGAGAGCCAGCAGAGTGCCAAGCGTTTCCCTCTTCATTTCCTCATCCCCAGCATCCTTTTTGCCGTTTCGGCATCTATCCTTTCCGCGATCTGGTCATAATGGATGCTCACCCAGTCGTTCCTCCTGAGCTCGGTTTCAAAGCTGTTCTTTGCAATCCTCTCACCCAGAGGGGTCCGGAGCATCAGCCGGTCCCTAGAGTCCAGGACCCTTGCAGGGTAGACCAGGCAGTCCCTTGGATTGACGTCAGGGAAGAACCTGCTTCTCCACATGACGGCCTTCCCGTGCTCGAAAAGGAAGTACCTCCTGATGACGTCCCTGTCTATCTCTTTCTTTCCCATGTCCCTCGCCAGAAGCGTACACATCCTGCTCGCCACCTTGAAGATGCCGTTTA
>CAZEXF010000017.1:4820-13913 GCA_964516855.1 uncultured archaeon
ATCCTGATCTCTTTGCCTCCCTTCACGGACCTTTCCAGCTCTCTGAGCAGCTCCTCCCTCAGGCTTCCCCTTTTCACGAGCACCTCCCCGCAGGGAACGGCATACCTCAGAAACAGCTCCTTGTCCTTTACCGGAAAAACCTTCATCATGCCGTCATCCCCCTTCTTATCTCCTCAAACCTTTCCTTGTCCACCTTCTCGATCGCGACGTCGTGGAAGACAAGCACGTGGTCCCCCTTCTTAATATTTACGAAATCGTTATTAACATATCTTTTCTCCCCGAAGATGTCCACCAGGGCCTTTCCGTCCGATACCCTGACCACCTCTCCCGGAACAGTGATGCACATCTCAGCCCTCCCCCTCCAGATAAACCAGCAGCGCCATCAGTGACCACATCCTGTTTTCCGCCTGATCGAATATCAGGGAATTCGGATGCCCGATAATCTCCCTTGTTATTTCATAGCCTGGATGGCAGGGCATGCAGTGCATGATCTTCGCCCTGCAGCCGTTCGACCTGTAAAGCTTCCCGTCAAGCCGGAACCTGCCGTATTTCCTCACCCTTTTCTCTTTCTCCTGCCTGAATTTCGGGTCTTTCATGGCCTCCATGTCTATCCATGTGTCGGTATGGACGTAATCGGCCGAGCCCAGCAGGCCGAAATCCCCCCCTTCACGCAAAAGCCCGGATGACCTGGCCTTGCCGAGAATCTCCCCGTCCCTTGAGGGAGGGTTCCAACCCCCGATCAGCAGGCTTATTTTCGCCCCGAGCTTCGTGCAGACGTTGATGAGCGAATTGCACACGTTGTTTCCGATGCCCAGCCAGACGACCTCCTTCCCTTTCAGCGGCCCTCCGTCCTCGATCATGGTCATTGCGTCCCCTATCCCCTGGAGGGGATGATACCTTTCGCAGCACCCGTTTATGAGCGGAACGCTTATGTTGCCCGCGATTTCCCGGAGCGTCGAATGCTTGAGCACCCTCGCCAGTATGAAATCCGCATACCTTCCGGCGGCCTTCATCTCGTCCCCGATTTCCGAGATCGGTATCTGGGTGGACGTCTTTTCCAGGAACACGGCATTCCCTCCCATCTTCGCCATCCCGGCCTCGCCGCTCAGCCTGGTCCTCGTGGACGTTTTCTCGAAATACATCACGAGGTTCCTGTTCTTCATGGATTCCCCGTATTTTCCGGGATCCTTCTTTATCCTCATGGCAAGGCCGATGACCTCATTCAGTTCTTTCGCTTCCATTTCCTTCAGATGGAGAAGATGCCTCACCATCGCATCACCATTTATTATTCGATCCGTTTTATTTATTTACCTCTTTCTCACGGAGACCTCATAGAGGTTCCTTGCCGCCTTGGCGGCGTTCTTTACCGAGGACAGGACGGGCATGTTTTTCAGGACAAGGCTCACCCTCTCGAAATCGGAGGCGCCGGGAGCGCAGATTATTACGGGCTTTCCGCGTTTCCTCTCCGCCAGGAATTTCAGCTCCCTCTCGTGAAGCAGGCAGGAAGTCAGCTGGGAGATCAGGATTATCATGTCGACCTTTTCGTCCCTCTCCACGATGTCCAGCACCCTTCGAAACCTTTCCCCGTCCGCGTCCGCTATTATGTCCAGGGGGTTTATGGGATCGATCCTTCCATACCTCTTCGAAATCCTTTCCCTTGTCCTCCTGGAGAACCCGGCGAGATGCAGACCATATCGGGAGCACCAGTCCGCTGCCAGTATGGCCGATCCTCCCGTATTGGAAACCACCGCGATCCTGTCACCCCTCGGGAATCCGTGATGGTACAGGCTCATGCAGTGGTTGAACATCTCGCCCAGGCTCTCCTTTTCTATGACCCCTGCCTGCCTGAAGGCCGCCGAATAAACGGAAGAGGAAGTGGAAAGCGAACCGGTATGGGAGAGCGCCCTTTCCTTCGAAACCTCCGATACGCCCCCCTTCATCACGAATACGGGCTTGCCAGATTTCCTTGCGCACGAGATGAAACCCTTCGGGCGTTTCAGGCCCTCGGTATATACCATTATCATCTTCGTTTTCCTGTCCCTTGTCAGATATTCGAGCACATCCGTCTCATTTATGTCTATGGAATCCCCTGTCCATACGAATTTCGAGATTCCCAGCCTGTGATGGGAGGCCAGGTCCAGCAGGGTGGCGCCCACTCCTCCGCTCTGGCTTATCACGGAAATGCCCCCGGGTTCGATCTCAAGGTCCTCCTCGAAGGTGGTGTTTAGTGATTCGTGGGCATTTATCAGGCCCATGACGGAATTCGGCCCGAGAATCCTGAATCCCCTCCTTCTGGCAATGTCCTTCATCTTCTCCTTCTGGCCGTCCGTGAACCCTCCTGGGAGTATGGCCGCGAACCTTGTCCTCAGTTTCGGGAGGGCCTTCATGACTTCCCTTCTGGGAAGCGTTATCACAGTAAGATCGGCATCCGGAAAACTCCCGGCATCCTCTACGTTCAGGACCGTTCCCTTCCCCCCGAAATCCCCGATGTTTTCGGCAATCCTCATGAATATCCTCGGGTTGGCAAGTATCTGGTCCTCCCTGAGGCGGGAAGAACCCAGAAGCAGGACGCTTCTCGGAGAGAACAGCCGATGAATGCTCATAATATTAATTATAATTTCCATATAATATTATGAAGCTTTCTGCGGAGAAATCCAGAAAATTGTTCAAGAAATACGGGGTGCCGGTGGCCGAGGAATATATCGCCAGGAAAAAGGAAGACCTGGCGAGAATCGAAAAAAGACTGGGTTACCCTTTGGTGATAAAGATAGATTCCCCGGATATAATACACAAGACAGAGGCGAGGTGCGTCTTCACCGGAATAAGCGACAGGGACGATCTTATTGAAGCGTATGACAAGGTGATCAGGAACGCCAAAAGGCACAAGAGGAATGCGAGGATTGACGGTGTGATCGTCCAGGAGCACTGCGAGGGATACGAATTCATCGTGGGCGGGAAGGTCGACGAGCAGTTCGGGCCGGTGATCCTTTTCGGCGCGGGGGGGATTTTCACCGAGGTTTTCGATGACACCTCCATACGCATCTGCCCCACCCAGAGGAAGGACCTCGAGGAGATGATCGGAGAAGTCAGGTTCTCGAGGGTGTTCGACGGGTTCAGGGGGAAGCCCCCCATAGACAGGAACAAGGTCATTCGGATTCTCAGGAAGATAGACAGGATGATGGTGAAAGAAAAGATAAGTGAACTGGACATCAACCCCCTGATGGTTTCCGAAAGGAAGATCCGGGCCGTGGACATCAGGATAATAAAATAGAAAAACAATTCTTATTATGGACTGGAAGCTTCACGTCATCTCATCCCTTGTAATATTCGTCGCTGTCAGCCTCGTCTTCCCCCTCGGCATCCCGCTCTCGGCCGCTTCCCTGCTCGCCTTCCTCTTCTTCTCCCTTTTCCCGGACATCGACCACCCGAAATCCCTTATAAGAAAGATAACCTTCTTTCTCCTTTTCTACTTTCTGGCGTTTTTTGTCGCGGTTTGTCTGGTTGCGGGATTCCCGGAAAAGATCGTTATAATTTCGATATCCTCCCTGCTCACGTATTTCCTTTACAAAAAGATCCCCCTTCACCACAGGGGCAGGCGATCCCTCCACAGGTGGAGACATGCAGTTCTATTGCTGATAGTTTTTTCAGCAATTTCAGTCTTCCTGAACATTTCCCTCATTTTTTCATTGTTTGTTTTACTCGGCTATTCTTCCCACCTTCTATTCGACAGGATAAGGGAGTTCTGATCATTTCCGGATCTTCCGGAGCAGATCGGAAGCTTCCGGAATCCCCTTGGCCGTCAGCTCGGCTGTCAGGTTAAGAACCTTGTCCGCGACTTCCTTCGGATAGCCGGTGATTTTTGACGGGTCCATCTTCACATGCACGTAGGCGTTCGCCAATCCTGTATCGTAATTGGTCAGTCCCGGGGCGCACGCATCCATATTAACACCTCCTGTCCATTCCTGCAAAAACCGGAGAAAAAATTCCCAGTCGCATTTCCCCGTCCATCGTTCCCTTCTTATCGCCGGAGATATTAATAAGGAATCTCCAGAAAAAGATAGACTACTTCCCTGTGAGCCAATCTATTATTTTATAACAGGGGACACAATATTTATACATGGAGATGCAGACGACCCTTCTGAAAAAGTACGAATCACTGGTAACCGAATGGAACACGATCTCTCTGATATGCGGGATATCCTTCGCGGCCACCTTCATCGGCATCGTCCTGGGGCTTCTCTACATGAACCTCCACGTGATCATACTCAGCATGGTGATAATGCTGGTGTTCTCCGGATTCGAATACCAGACCCGGAGGAAGTACGTGCACCTCAAGGAAGAAATCGAACGCGAGATGTTCCGGATGGCTGGGATGAAATCACCTAAGATGAAATCTCTCATCAGGAAAGGGATGTGGTGGTAGTTCCTCTGGAGGGATGACATATTTTCGAGATAAGGATACACGGCAGGGGAGGGCAGGGCGTCAAGATGAGCGCCCACATCCTGGGAAGAGGCGCCTTTCTTTCGGGTTTCGACATCCAGGATTTCGCCGTTTACGGCGCCGAAAGGAGGGGAGCCTTCCTTGCGTCCTTCGTGAGGATATCGAAGGAGCCCATCGGGATGAGGGGGTACATATTCAATCCCGATTACGTCATCGTCCTTGACCCGAGCATAAACCAGAAAACGGCTGTTTCCGGTCTTAAGAAGGGCGGTTCCGTCCTTGTCAATTCGGGAAAGAAACCGGAAGGTTACACGGGGAAGGTGAGCCACATCGACGCCACTGGCATCTCGATCAGAACGCTCGGAAAGCCGATACCCAACGTCCCCATACTCGGGGCCTTTCTGAAACTGACGGGAATGTTCCCACTCGAGAACCTGGAAAAGGCGATAAGGGAGGAACTCGAGGAGGCAGGGCACGGCGACCTGGCGGAGGCGAACATAAGGGCCTGCAGGCTGTGCTGGAAGGAGCTCAAGACGGTGTAATGATGTTTGAATTCATATTCGGATGGGACAGGAAGATACGCAAGCTTCGAAAGCGCTGGGACCGGCTCAGGGAAAAGACCCTGAAGAAGAAGGGACCCCTTAAATCCGCCATGCTTGCCAGGCTGGACCAGGTGGAGAATAACCTGCGCGTGCTGGAGGAGAGGAAATCGATCACCAGGGTCGAGAGGTCGAGGATCGCGAAGGAGATAGAGATAGACCTCGAGGGATTGAAGGAGCTTGTCAAGACAAAGGAAGATGAGTACGCCAGGCAGCAGACCATGAGACCGGAATCCCGGAGGAAGTGAGCCGATGAAGGAAGAGAGCGAGCTGAAATACGAGAGGCTTAAGGGCGTCCCGCACATAAGGGAGCCGGGAAATTCCGTCAGGAGGAATACCGGGGAATGGAAGGTGTTCATGCCCGAGATAGACATGAAGAAATGCATCCGCTGCAAGACCTGCTGGCTTGTCTGCCCCGAGTCCGCCATAGCATGGACCAAGAACGGGCCGAAGATCGACTATCATCTTTGCAAGGGCTGTCTCGTATGCCACAACGAATGCCCCGTCAGGGCGATAAGAAAGAAAAATCCGGAAAAGGGTTAACGCTTTTATATCCCTTTTTTATTAATATATCATGCCGAAAGCGAGAAAAAGGACCAGATTCATTGTAGTCACCGGCGGCGTCATCTCCGGACTCGGAAAGGGCATACTGACTGCTTCTCTCGGAAGGTTGCTCCAGTCGAGGGGGTACAGGATCGCTCCCATAAAGGTCGATCCCTACATAAACGTTGATGCAGGGACGATGAATCCCGTGGAGCACGGGGAGGTATTTGTCCTGGATGACGGAAGCGAGGTGGACATGGACCTGGGAACCTACGAGCGGTTTCTGGACATGAACCTTTCGAGAAGGAACAACATCACCACAGGAAAGATATATCATCACGTGATCAGCAAGGAAAGGAAAGGGAGGTTCCTCGGAAAGACTGTCCAGATAATCCCTCACATAACGCTCGAACTCCAGGACTGGTACAGAAGCGTCAGCAGGGGGAAGGACATAGTCCTCATCGAGATCGGGGGGACGGTGGGGGACATCGAGAACCAGGTCTTCCTCGAGGCCTGCCGCCAGCTTTCCCTCAGGGAGGACGTCATATTCATTCACTGCACCCTGGTGCCCGTAATGAATGCGGTGGGGGAGCAGAAGACGAAGCCCACCCAGCAGAGCGTGCAGAAACTCAGGGAGATCGGCATACAGCCCGATTTCATATTCTGCCGGGCAAAGGAGATCCTGAAGGAAAAGATACGGGAAAAGATTTCGCTTTTCTGCGGATGCCGCAAGGAAAACATCATATCCGGTCCCGACATGAAGAACATATACGATGTGGCACTTGTCCTGGAGGAGCAGAAACTCACGGACAAGCTGCTCAGGGAACTGGGGCTCTCCGTAAAGAAAAAGGACCTCAAGGAATGGAAGGAACTCAGCGAAAAGATGGGTAAATCAGCCAGGCACGTGACAATTGCAATAACGGGAAAATACACCGAGCTTCACGATTCCTACGTCTCCATTGTAGAATCCCTCAGGTGCTCGGCAGGGCACGAGGGATACGATCTTGACCTGAAGTGGCTGGAAACGACCGACATTGAAACCGGAAGGGCCAGTCCCGAAGAAAAGCTGAGGGGCGTGGACGGCATACTCGTGCCCGGCGGCTTCGGCCCCAGGGGGGCGGAGGGAAAGATAGAATGCATCAGGTATGCCAGGGAAAGGAAGATACCTTTCCTCGGACTCTGTTACGGATTCCAGCTCGCTTCAATCGAGTTCGCCCGAAACGTCTGCGGCCTCAGGGACGCGAACTCCACGGAGATCAGCCCCCGCACGAAACACCCGGTGATCGATCTCCTGCCCTCCCAGAAGAAGATATACAGGAAGGGGGGGACCATGAGGCTGGGAGGCCAGGACGTCATAATAAGGAAAGGCTCCCTGGCCATGAAGGTTTTCGGAAAGAAAAAGACGAGGGAAAGGTTCAGGCACCGCTGGGAATTCAATCCCAGATACAGGAAGACAATGGAAAGGAACGGTATCGTGTTTTCCGGTCATGACCGCTCCGGCAGGATCATGCAGATACTGGAGATCCCGGGACACCCGTTCTTCATGGCAACACAGTTCCATCCGGAGTTCACCTCCAGGGTCCTCCGTCCCAATCCCATTTTCAGGAGTTTTGTGAACGCATCGATCAAACGAAAGAAATGACTTCTGGGAAGACGAAAAGATGATCATTTTTCTTCGCTGATTATCATGTAAAAAATCAGGGTCGAGATCAGAATGACTATCCCCGCGCCGAAAAGGCTCAGGGCAGGGAAGTTGGCGGGATAGACGACGTCTATAGTGAGATCATCGTAGTCCTCGATCGAACCCGGGCTGTCGGGCCCGCTGTAAAAGCTCTGGGAATTGAAAGCGTCGAGTTCGAGCCTGAAATTCGTTCCGGTTTCGGACGGCCGGAGTTCCACGTATACGATTTCATCCTCCTGGGGATTGAGGGTGATCTTCAGTTCGTTCGAGTTCGAATCGGTGAACAGGGCCTTGTCGCTGAAGTCCCCCCTTGTCATCTGGAGGGTGAACTCGTCGTCTATGGCCTGGATGTTGCTTACCCTGACGGGCACCCTCTGAACGGTCCCGATCAGCATGGTTATCCTCTCTGCCATGAATTCTGCAATCGGATGGTCAAGCATCAGGAAATACCAGCAGAAATCCGGGACTGTCGGAGGGCTTATCTCGGTTCCCAGAACGCCGCTTTCCGCCTTCACGTAATAGTCCACCCTCCTGGCCCAGTCCGATCCCGGGATTTCAACGTAGCACCCATCGCCCAGAACGACATCCGGACATGTATGAACGTTCCACTCCCACGAGATCTTTGGCTCTTCCGGCCCGTGTACCGAGTAATTGATCGTTACGTCGTAAGTCCCTTCGCTTATTATCTCGGCGTGTATTTCCACCGGAAGGTCATTCACCGTTTTCCCTCCGTATATCGGAATTGGACCCCAGATAGTCTTCACCCAGGTGTGCACGTTGATCGGGACGACCACCGTGACATTCGTGTCCTCCTTCGTGCCCCCGGAACCCGCCCCCCCTTCCAGGTTCCCCGCGTTGTCGATTGCCCGACTCCTGAAGAAGAAGGTGTGATTGTATATATCTATGAGATCCGTTTTCCCCGCGAGGTCCAGAAGATCGAGGTTTTCCACGTAAGTGGTATCGGGGAAGGTGAAATAATTGTAGTCGTTTAGGTGAGAATATCCGGAAACCCCCGAAAGGTTCTGCCATTCACCGTCCAGATAACTTCCGGTCTGGTCCATCACCCTGTACTGGATCAGGTACCCGTGTATCCCGGATCCCTGTTCCCCTGAAGCGAGCTGCGGGTCGGACCCTGACCACGAGATGTTGATCAGGGAGGTGTTGTAGATAAGCTTCGGGCGGGGGCCCACGGATGAGACGGGCGGGGTCATGTCGAGCACTATGGAATCCGCGGTCGAGTTGTAAAGCTGGCTGACCCTTGCCCTGTACCCTACGCTTCTGCTCCCCTCTTGATCGTGAATCTCCCAGTTTTTCGTATAACTTTCCGGGTCGCTGCCGGAAGACCCGCATATCTTCCAATCCGTCCAGTCCATCGTCTCGTTGCGGTAAGAGCAGTACATCACGTAACCGTAACCGGAATCCGTGAAGTCCTCATACGTCAGCCCCAGAAGGACGTTGTAATCGTTCGTGTATTGCGATCCGCCGTTTATGCTGATGCCTATGGGAAGCGTATCAAAATAGTAGATGTAATATCCGGTGACCGCGGTATTGGAGAACGTGTCGTTCGTCCATACCCTGTACCGGTAAATCCCCCGGTTCAGGCCCGTTACGTTTATCTGGTGGAAATAATGGCTCCCGTTGGTATGATTGAAGTCCGTGGTATAGTTAACGCCCGCCCATTCTATCCAGACGGTGTCAATCCCTACCGTTTCGTTGAACACGCTGGCGTTTATGAAAGCCCAGTTATTTGAGGAGAGCGTTTTGTTGGCGGGAGTGGGTTCGATCAGGAAAACGGATAACCTTGACTCTATCGAGATATCCCTCCATTC
>CAZEXF010000018.1:0-7547 GCA_964516855.1 uncultured archaeon
CATCTGAAACCCCTCCTGCGTCTTTTCGAATTTTCGTGACAATGAATTGTTAAATAATGTAGCAATTAGACTTAAAAGCTATAGGGTTTTTGTTGTCATTTGCATGTGTGCCTGTAAAGAAACAATTCAATAATCTTTTATTTGTTCAGCTCCTCCAGCTTGGAGACCACGTTCCAGATCTTGGTCCTGGCATAAAGGGAAAGGTTGGGATCGTCTGTCGACTCGTCCAGAACCGAGACAAGGGACGAAAGTTTCACTTCATCGCTCTCGTTGGAATTTTTCATCTCGTTTATGCTTTTCTCTATGAAGCCCTTGATGTTCTTGGGAACCCCCCTGTCGTTCAGTATCTCTTCCAGGAGTGACATTGCCTCGTTTATCTTGCTCATAAGGATCATCCCTTTTTCTTTTCCAGTTCTGCCGTCAGCCGGACCCTGATATCCTCGATCTTCCTTTTGATCTCGTTCTCCTGCTTCTCGATCGATTTCAGGCGGATGCTGTCAAAATCCCGCTTTTCCTTCAGTTCCCTGGTGATCTTCGCCTTGTCCGACTTCAGCATGATGGGCCCGGCGAGCTTGTAAACGTCTTCTCCCTTAGTTTTTTCCAGTTCCTCCAGCGCCTTTTTTATCTCGTTTATTTCGAGAGTCAGGGCGTTCTTCTGGTTCATTATCGTCTGGATCTGCTGCTGATACATCTGGGCCTGGTTCATCAGGTTTTCCAGCTCCCTTTCGGTCATTGAATCACCTATCTGGCGTCAACATTTCTTACGACTTCCGCCCTCTTCTTTTCCACGATCCTGTAACCGCAGAACGGACAGATTATCTTCTTTCCGCTGGAAAGGTCTATGTCGAGTTCCTTTCCGCAGTTTATGCATTTATACATGTGCCCACCTATTCAACGCTATAAGCCTTGCCCGCAACCTTGAAACTGCATTTCCTGCAGGACCATATCCCGGTGGCTTCCCTCCTGAGGGTCCCCTTCATGCAGTTCGGGCAGACGTGCTTCGATTTCTGGACCTTCTCTATGTCCAGCACCCTCTGTTTGATCCCCTTTCCGTACCTGACGCCGTATCTTCCGGACGCCATCACCTTCTTTGTCCGTGCCATGAAACCACCGTTTTAATAAACTTCTATACGTTTAACCTTTATAAATAAATTCATTTTTCGATGAGCCCCCGCAGTTCCTTCCCCTTCTCTAACGAAAGCTCGAGGGCCTTCTCGATTTCCTCCATCTTGAGCCCAGAAACGCCCCCTTTCTGCAGGGCGCAGATGTTGCCGGACTTGACCGAACTGACCGTCAGTCTCGCCGACATGGCTTCCTCCTCCCGGATGTCCGGGTCGACCAAGAGCTGGTTCCCTATCTTCGCCAGGGTCACCGGTATGGGGACCGCCCTGATCTGCAGTGGATCCTTCTTTTCCTCGTATATTATCTTGTCGCCCTCGATTTTGGGAATCTTCGAGTTGAGAAGCGCCGTTATCGCGGCGAGTCCGGAGGCGTCTATGAGATTTCCGTCATGGTTGATGGGCCATATGTCAACGAAAACCATCCATACCTTCTCTCCCTCCTTTATGCAAAGCTTCTCGGTGTCCAGGGCCTTGGACTCCCTTATGCCCCTGTCGACCACCCGCGCTAGCTCGATCGAACCCTCCCTGGGAGGGCCCAGTTCGAAGGACGGGTGGGCCAGGGGAGAGAGTTCGGAACCCACCATCAGGACGCCCTCGTTGGGCGTGTCCGGGAAGGGCTCCCCTACGGACATCTTCACGCCCACTATCACTTCCGTGTCTCCTAATCTCACCCTCGCGGAGCCCTCTGCATTCGGTATGGGGTTCTTCTCGATCTCTATCTTCCTGAAATCCTTGAAACCCCTTCCGTCGATCCTCTTTCCCTTTGAAATGAGATCGTAAATGTGACTTGTCTGCGCGTTCATTTTAAAACCTCCTTTGAGTACTTATTCATAAGTGCCTTTTTCTGCAGTTCATAAAGCCCTTCACAGCCCTTTATCGCGAGTTTCATGACCTCTTTCACGTCCTTGACGGCCAGATCCCCGTCCATCTGCAGGAGGGTTATCTGCTTCGTCCTGGGCGAATAGGCGACCGGAAGGTCGCAAAAGGTCTCTTCCTCTTCCTTCCCCGCCAGATCGATCACGTAATTTTCACCGATCTTTCCCGCAGCCACGGATGCCACAAGGTCGCTCATCTTGATCCCGGCATCGGCCAGGGCCAGGCTTCCGGCATTGATCCCGGCGGTCCTGGTCCCCGCGTTCGCCTGAAGTATTATTACGAACAGGTCTATCGACGTTTTGGGGAAATCCTCCAGATACAGGACAGCTTCCAGGGCGTCCCTAGTGACTTTGGATATCTCATTGCTCCTCCTGCTGGGCCCCGGACGGACCCTTTCCTTCGTCGAGAAGGGCGCCATCGTGTAATGGCATTTCAGCACGGCCCTGTCGCTCTCCTGCATGTGTTTGGGATGCATTTCCCTCGGGCCGTACACGGCCGCCAAGGCGACCGTTTCTCCTAATCTTACAAGCGCGGAGCCGTCCGCGTTCTTGACGACCCCGACTTCCATTTCGACGGGTCTCGTTTCGTCGAATCCCCGTCCGTCCATTCGTTTCTCACTCATATCTTTCACCTCTCAAATAATCATTTCTTTGTAAGGAACCTCTCGATATATTCGGTCAGGCCGTTTTTATGGGATTTCTTGTCTATCTCCCCGATGGCCTTTGCGGCCAGGACCTCGTTTTCTCCCTGCAGCCATATGATCCCGTTCTGGCCCACCGAGATCGTGCACCCGGTCTTGTCCTTGATGAGGTTGATCATGCTCCCCTGCCTTCCTATGAGCCTGGGAACCTTGACCGGGCTGATCTTAAGTATCATGCCCCCCGAAAACTTCCTCGTCTTGGGGTCCTGCATGGATATGTGTATGCTGTTCGAGGGACTCACCAGGGTGATTTTGCCGTATATGACGTCCCCTGCCCCGTATATTCTGGACATGTCCGTCTTCGAGGGATCGATGAATTCCCTCACCCCGGAAAGGGGCAGGAATGCCTGATAGGGGCTGTTGATGTTGACAAGCCATCCGGAATGCTGAACCTCCTCGACCTCCCCGATGACCATGTCCCCCACCTGGGGCGTGTAAGTGCCGTTCAGGGGGACGACCTCGACCACGTGCCCCTTGAAATGCATGAGACCGAGCCTTTTGGAATATATGGAATCCCCTTCCCTGAAGCAGTTCCTTCCGGGTAGATAATCCATGCTTTTTATGATGCTCTCTCCGGGCAGGACTACCCTTTTCTCCTCCTTCGCTCTTTCTCCTCCTTTCTCCCCGCTTTCGGTTTTTCTCTCGTTTTTCATATCCTTCGTTACTTCCTCTGCTATTTTCTCCCCGTTTCCTGCGTTCTTCTTGACATAATCATTCTCCCCGCTTTCGATTTTTTTCTCACTCATATTATCACCAACCTTTAAACATGAATTCTAACATATGTCTCTTATCCATTTAAATCTTATGCTCCTTGAGTATTTTCGTCTCTATCTTCCCTCCCGTGAGGGAATTCAGCCTTTCGTAGACGTCGCTCTGCATTCCCGCAGGGATCTCTATCACGGCTATCCAGGAGTCCGCCGTCCAGTCCTCCTTCTTGACTTCCGTTATCTCCCTCACGGCGGCGCTGGCCCTCCCGGCGTATTCGATGGGGATCTTGATCGCGATCTCCATCCTTTCCAGCGAGATCGGGAGGATCTCGGTGATCCTGTCCAGGATGGCCTTGACCTGGTCCTTTGCGGGCCTGAAAGGGTCGATCTGGACATGGACCTCTTTCATGGCGTTCTCTATCCTGTTCGGGGGATGGGGAAGCTTTGTCTTGGGATCGATTCCCTGTCTGCTGATTATGGAGGCTATCTCCTTTGTCTTTTCCTCGATAAGCCTGTGCCTCTGTTCGGTCGTGAGCTGGATGTCGCCCTCTTTTATGATCTCCCCGGCGATCCTGAAAACGTCGGTCGTTCCGAATGCTTCTTCCAGGTCGCCCGACGTGTGCCTTTCCCCCTTTTTGCTGTCCTTGAATATCTCGTTGACCGCAAGTACGTTCTCAATGCTGTACACTGCGCCCCTTTTCATTGCAAGTGCCTTGTCAGGATCTACCAGTATCTCGAAAAGCATCTTTTTCTTCGAAAGCCTTGCAATTACAGCGTTTTCAACAGAAACCATACCGGACACCTGAAAGGTGTTTATACAAATTTGCCGATATCCTTGCCGGAATACATCTCAAATTTGTCCTTTGTAATAACCGCCAGCTCGACATTTTCCTTTCCGATGTCCTTCTCCCCTGCCTTCAGTGACTTGAAAACGAGCTTTATCCCGTCATTCAGGGACATTCCGTCTTTGAAGCCGCTCTTGAGCATCTTTTTCGATTTTTCTGCCCCCTTCCCGATTGCCTGGGCCTTCCATTCTATCATGGTTCCCGAAGGATCAGTCTCGAAAAGGCGGGGACCCGATTTATCAACGCCACCTACCAGCAGACCCACACCGTATGGCCTTAGACCGGCGTACTGGGTTGCGAAATGGTTCTGGTCAGCCAGGTACTTGGTTATCGACTTCACCGAAATCGGCTCTCCATATGTTATGTTGTTTATCTGTGACTTGACCCTTGCCGTTTCCATCAGGTTCCTGGCATCTGCGAGGAATCCCGATCCGACGAGACCGACATGGTTGTCTATTGCGAATATCTTCTTGAAGGCTTCTTCGACGCTTAAGGGTGTGAAAGTCTTGGTCGCTCCCAGAATCACCGCGTCCTGCACGATCAGACCTACTACGGTATTGCCTCTCTTGACAGCCTGCCTTGCGTATTCCACCTGCAAAAGCCTGCCGTCAGGCGAGAAAACAACTATGGTTCTGTCATATGCCATGTAATTTTGCGGTATTGCCTGCATATTATCACCTTACGTATACAGCGCCATTGGCGCAAAAAATCTCCTTACCCTTTTCTCTTAATACAATAAATGTCACTAGTATATATAAATGTGAGCCAGAGCATACCGTGCTCTTTTTAAAACGTGTTTACAATAAGTAATGGTAATCATTCTTGTATGGGAGTTGGAGGTTGATCCTTATGAAAGTCTTGGTTCCGCTTGCGAACGGTTTCGAGGAGATCGAAGCTATTTCGATAGTTGACGTTCTCAGGAGGGCGGGAATAGAAGTGGTCACCGCGGGCCTTCCCGGGACCATAGTGGAGGGGTCCAGGAAGGTGAAGGTGATTGCAGACAGGAAGATCGATGACGTCAGGAAGGAGGATTTTGACGCGGTCGTGCTGCCCGGAGGGGACCCGGGATACGTGAACCTCTCCAAATCAAAGAAGGTCACCGACATGCTTATGGATTTCAACGAGAAAAACAAGACCATTGCGGCCATCTGCGCCTCCCCGTCGATTCTCGGGAAGCTGGGGATACTGGACGGGAAGAAGGCGACCATATATCCGGGGATGGAGAAGGACATACCGAAACCGAGAGACGGGAAGGTCGTTGTAGACGGAAACGTCATCACCTCCCAGGGGCCGGGAACGGCGATCGATTTCGCCCTGGAGATCATATCGAAGGCGAAGGGCAGGTTCTTCGCCCAGGACATCAGGGAACAGCTGGTGTACTGAGGGATGTTCTCTTCGTATGAACCCGAAAAAGGCCGTACCGTCTTCTTTATAAAGCACGGTTACCATCTGTATTCTATTAATGCTTATTTCGTAAACGCGAATTTTAGATGAAAAAAGGTGAAAAAATGAAAAAAGAAACTAAAAAGATTAATAAAAAGACTATCGTGCCCGACACCTCGGTTCTTATCAACCGGAAGCTGTCGGAGCTGATAAAGAAAGGGGAGATAGAGAAGCCAAGGATCATTATTCCGAGATTCGTTATCGACGAGCTTCAGGCCCAGGCCTCCAGGGGAAAGGAAGTCGGGTTCAGGGGGCTCGAGGAGATAAAGTCCCTCCGCAAATACGGTGACGAGGGCAAGGTAAGGATATCCTTCGACGGCCGGAGGCCGACCCTCGAGGAGATAAACCTCGCGAAAAAGGGAAGGATAGACGCCCTCATCAGGGACTTCGCCGTGAAGGAGAAGGCGACCCTCATGACGAGCGATTACGTCCAGGCTCTCGTGGGCGAGGCCGAGGGAGTGGATGTCTGGTACATAGCTTACGAGATGCCGGAGAGGCCGATAAAGATCGAGAGCTTCTTTGACAAGGACACCCAATCCGTCCACCTCAAGGAGGGAGTCCGTCCCTGCGCCAAGAAGGGAAAGCCGGGAAACGTCATGCTGACCCGCATCGGCGAGAAGGAGCTGAAAGAGGATGAGATGAAGGCGATCGTCCAGGAGATCCTCGAGAAGACCCACAAGGATCCGAATTCCTTCGTGGAGATAGGAAAACAGGGGGCGATGGTGGTCCAGATGGGAAACTACAGGATATCCATGACAAGGCCTCCCTTCTCCTCGGCGAATGAAATAACCGCCGTAAGGCCGATCGTGAAGCTCGACCTGGATTACTACAGGCTGCATTCGGAGCTCGAGGACATGATCATATCCGGGAAGAGGGGGATCCTGATCTCGGGGCCTCCCGGGTCAGGGAAATCGACATTCGCCGCTTCGGTGGCCGAATTCCTCTCAAAGGGGGGGAAGATCGTAAAGACGTTCGAGCAGCCGAGGGACCTCCAGGTCGGGAAAGAGGTCACCCAGTACGCCCCCCTGGAAAACGACTGGGAGAAGACGGCCGAGCTCCTTCTTCTCGTGAGGCCGGATTACACGATTTTCGATGAGATACGGAGGAACAAGGACTTCCGCGTTTTCGCCGACATGAGGCTGGCGGGGGTGGGGATGATCGGTGTCATCCACTCCACGGAGCCGGTGTCCGCCATCCAGAGGTTCATCGGAAGGCTCGAACTGGGCATGATACCCCACGTGATAGACACCGTCGTTTACATAAGGGACGGAAACATCAAGAAGATGTTCTCGGTCTCCCTGACGGTCAGGGTGCCGTCCGGCATGAAGGAGGAGGACCTCTCCAGGCCGGTCGTCGAGGTGAGGGATTTCGTAACGAAAAAGCTGGAATACGAGATATACACCTTCGGCGAGGAGAATGTCATAATCCCGATAACGAAAGACGAGGATCACAGCCCTGTCAAGAAGATAGTGATGAATTCCATCAAGGACAAGCTATCCCACTGGGATCCCGGTATGGAAGTGGAAGTGCTCTCCGACAACCGGGTAGCGATAAAGGTAAGGAACGACGTGATCCCGAAAATAATAGGAAGGCAGGGAAAAAACATAGAGGAGATCGAGAAAAGGCTCGGGATCAGGATATCCGTCGAACCGAAGGAGGGCACGTTCAAGAAGGAGCAGAGGTTCGTCCACGGCGAGACCGGAGCCTTCTTCAACGTAAGGGTTTCCGGCGGAAAGAGGGGAAGCTCCCTGGATTTCTATGACGGCGCCGAATTCCTTTTCTCCGCCAATGCCGGGAAAGGAGGCCTGATAAGGGTAAAGAAGCGTTCAGGACACGGGAAGGCACTTATGAAAGC
>CAZEXF010000018.1:7557-13144 GCA_964516855.1 uncultured archaeon
GCTATCTCCCTCAGCATCTTCTTGACTTCCTCGAAGTCCCTCTGCATGTCCTCTATTTCCCTTTCCGCCTTTTTATTGACCCTGAAATCCATCTCCGCCTTTATCCTGTCCCTCTGTTCCTGCCTGTTCTGGCTCATCAGGATTATGGGGGCCTGCACGGCCGCCAGGCACGAGAGGGTGAGGTTCAGGATGATGAAGGGCCACGGGTCCCACTGGTATATGAAACCGGCCACGTTTGCCGTTATCCATATGGAGATGTAGACCGCGAGAAAGATTATGAAAGTCCAGGATCCCACCCATTTCGTCATCCAGTCGGATGCCTTCTGGCCGAAAGTTTTCGGCTTCCTGACGAGGCGGCTCAGAACCTTGACCTCCTCTTCGTGCTTGTCGGCCTCCTTATCCCCCTTCTTGTCCTTGCTGTTTTCCTGGCTCATTCTACCATCTTTATCGTAATGGTTATTATCCTGTCCGCCGTCTCCTCGGCCCTGTCGGCCACGGACATTATCCTGTAAGCGAGTTCCCAGAGCATGTAGCTTTCCATTTGGTCCACGGAGAAGATCAGCCTTCCCAGCCTCTTGGCGATCTCCCTGACCTCCTGCCTCTCCTGGTCCACTTTCTGGGTCTCCTCTATTATGTTCCTGGACTTCGATCCCAGGTTGTCCATGATGCCCTTCAGCCTTTCGACGGTCTTCAGGCACTTGTCAGAAAGCTGGACGAGCTCCAGGGCGATCTTTTTGGAGACCTTTATCTTCTTGAAGGACATCCAGAATCCCGCCTTCTGGGCCTGGTCCGCGATATTGTCGATGGATTCCGAGAGGTTGAAATAATCCTCCCTGGAAAATGGCAGGAACCCCTCGGTGTAGAGCATCCTCTGGAGCAGTCTCCTTATGTCGTCCGCCTTTTCCTCGAATTCTGAGCAGTTATCGAGTTCCTTTTCCACCAGCTGCCACCTGCCCTCCACGAAGGCCTTGACGGACTTGTCCATGGAAAGGACCGACTTGTACACGTTGTCGGTGATTTTGAGCAGGTTCTCCAGAATGTCCTTCTCATTGCCCGTCCTGAAAGGAGGAATCCAGAATCTCATGACAACCCCAAACCTTTATTGAAATATTAGTCGAACCGGTTAAAAAATTAAATATGATGTTCGTTTCCCTTTTATTGTCCGTTGTCCTGGCATTCATAGTCGGATCGAATGACGTCATAGGCTCCCTGGGCATCACGTACGGCTCAAGGGTCCTCTCGATGAGGAAGACCCTTTTTCTGATGTGCGTCTGCAACCTGATCGGGATCTGCCTTTTCGGCCCCATGATAATAAACGTGGTGGGGGAAGGCATAGCGGAAATCATGGACCCCCTCCCCATAGTCGTTTCCGCCATAGCGATCGCAATAGCTGTCCTCTATTTCCGCATCCCCGCCTCGGTCACCCAGATCGTGCTAGGGAGCATCGTGGGATACGCCCTTGCGAACAATCTCACGGTATTCTGGGGGAACTTCGTTTCGATACTGGTCGCCATAATAATATCCCCCGTGATCGCGATATTCCTGGCGGGCAACTCTTACCTTCTATACGTCAGATACGTCATGATCCGGGGAATGGGGATCGAGAGGAGGATCATGATAAGGAAGACCTTCTCTTACCTACAGATAATCGTGGGCTGCCTCACCGCGGTCGCGCTCGGGGCGATCGAGGTCGGGGTCGTCATGGGTTTCAACCTGGGGTTCGAGAACGTGGGAATCCTCCAGCTGGCGGGGGCGGCCGGAATCCTGTTAGGCATCGTTGTATGGGGAAGGAAGATCATGCGGCACGTCACGAGGGGTTTCGTCTCCCTGACACCGGAGAAGGGGTTCATAGCCCAGCTGGCGGGCCTGATCACGATCCTGATATTCTTCTACAACGCCATCCCGGTCTCCGTCTCCATGATCATAACGGGATCGATCATCGGGATCGGCAGGATATCTGGCAAGATGAACAGGAAGATACTTTTCGACACCTTCGCCCTCTGGATATTCGTCGTCCCGGGTTCGGTGATTCTCGGTTTCGTCCTGGGAACGCTCATTTAGAGGGGCGAGAAAGGGGCGAACGGATATAAATCTTGCCGTAAATGATTATTTATGGCACAACGACCGCTTTCCGGCGCCGTGAGGCTCGAGCTGGAGGTCTACTGGACAAACCTTCTGAACCATCCGGTAAGGATCTCGGATGACGGGAGCCATTTAATCGACGTCCGGTTGGAGAGGGAATACAAGAAACACGCCGGCAATAATGCGACGAATTCTACCGGGCCCTATCCGGTCTGAGATAAAGGAGCTTTTATTTCTTTCGTGTTCAATATCAATATGGAATACAAGTCCGACCGCTCCGGATGCTTGAAGGAATACGGGAGTGACATGCCCGTCCCGATGGGAGACTATGCAGGCCAGGATATTGGATGCCTCCTTAACATCGGGAAATACGGGATCGGAAAGGATGACCTCTCGATATACAAACTGATCAAGGGCATGGAAATCCCCGGAGAAAACGGGTCAGATATCAATATAAACAAAGAAGATGATGCTTTTCAGAGCCTCGCTCCATGGCTGGCTGATAAAAATTCCGGCAAGGACAGGAAGAAGATACTGCAGACCGGAGGGGGTTATGTTGACACGGAAGAAATTTCCCTCCCGGCGGATAGCGGAAAGAAAAAGGAGAATTACAGCGGCCTCTTTTCAGTGTACGGCGATCCCCTACTGGGATATCAGAAGCCCTTCAAGGGGGAATTCGAACGCTTCGTCGGGGCGGACGGTTCCGAAGAGGAAAAGGAAAGATACGACAAACTTGATGACAATGGTGAAGATAATAGAAGAACGCTCAAAATGGCGGCGTTCCTCGCACATGCCGGAATTCAGTGATTCTAACCAAGATTCAAGCCGAACTGCTTGGCCATCCTGGCGAAAGGCCCTCTCTTGAAGGACTTCCCGCCCTTGGTCATTTTTATGATCTTCTTGATCTGCTTGTAGTATTTCATGAGCTCCCTGACGTCCTCCGGCTTCGTACCGGATCCAGCGGCCATCCTCTTGATTCTCGAGGGGGTTATCAGATCAGGGTCTTCCTTCTCCTTCCGGGTCATGCTGTCTATGACGTGTCTCCATCTCTTCATCTTGTCCTCCTGCACGTCCATGAAGTCCGAGGGGAGCTTCTTAATCAGCCCCGAGGACGAGAGCCCGGGCACCATGTCCATTATCTTTGAGAACGACCCCATCTTCTGGAGGGAGCCTATCTGCTCGTAGAACTCGTTCATCGTGAACTTCCCCTCCATTATCCTCTGCGCGGATTTCTCGGCTCCTGCCTCTTTCGCTTTTTCAAGGAGGCCCTGGATGTCTCCGTGTCCTATCAGCCTCCCCACGAACCTCTTGGGGTCGTATTCCTCGAGGTTCTCCGTCTTCTCCCCGGTGCCTATTAACTTGACTCTGCTGCCTGAGACCGAGGATGCCGCGAGCGCCCCGCCTCCCTTCGCGGTGCCGTCCATTTTCGTTATCACTATGCCGGTTATCCCCACCAGTTTGTTGAACTCCTCTGCCTGCTTCCTGGCGGCCTGGCCGATGTCAGCCGGCAGTATGAGAAGCACCTCGTCCGGTTTGATTATCTTTCCCAGGTCTTTCAGCTCCTTTGCCAGTTCCCCGTCAAGGGCGTCCCTCCCGGCCGAATCGAAGATCAGGACGTCCTCCTTCGCCTTCCTGAGGGCGTTCCTGGCGATGTCCTGGGGCTTCTTCCCGTCGTCGTATACCCGGACGTCCAGCTGCTTCCCTATCTGCTTCAGCTGATCCCGTGCGGCCGGCCTGTGGGTGTCGCATGCGACCATCGAAGAGGAGAGCCCTCTTGTTTTGAACCATTTCGCAAGCTTTCCCGATGTGGTCGTCTTGCCCGAACCGAAAAGGCCGATCATGAGGATCTTCTGCTTCTTCAGCTCGAGCTTCCCCTTCTCCCTTCCCAGGAGGTTGATCATCTCGTCATAAAGGGTCCGGATGAAGTGCTCCTTCAGGGTGAGGCCCGACGGAGGCTTCTCCTTGAGGATCTTCCCCTTGATGCCTTTCGAGAGCTCGAACACCATCCCGACGTCCACGTCCGACTGTATGAGGGTTCTCTGGAGGTCCCTGAGTATGGCTTCGACTGCGTCTTTGTCCACCACTCCCATCCGGGTTATCCTCCGGAAGGTGTCCTTCAGTCCCGATCCGAGCTTTTCCAGAACCATGCGCCCACCTAATGTAATACTTTAAATAAAAACGATATATATAAAACCTTGAAAATCGGGCCAAAGCACCGGAAAAGCACCGCCGAAAGCTTTATAAAGGGTAAATATATATTACTATTAAGTAATAACAATAATTGAGATATCGGGGTGCCTGTGTATGAAAAAATCAAATTACAATACCGCGGGATTGGAAGATAGCCCGTCCGTGATTAAGAATAATGCGGCAAAATACGTATGTCTGGCATTGCTAGGAACGGGAGCAATAGGGGCAATCGTATTGCCAATTCTGCATGATAGATCCGAAAGAAAAAAGGTCATGGAATATCTCAATTCAGCTGATTTGTTTTATACCACCACAGGGCATTTTACGGATGGTCAAATCTATAACAGTGACAGTGGTTCTAAAATCGAGCTTCCGAAGAGAAAATACGTAAACCCGATCATGGCATTGATCAGTAAGGAGATTGAAGGAATACCTGACTCTGAAGGAATCTCAAATTCAAGGCTGAAAACCGCCGTGGTAAAAGTGGTCGAAGAATTAAACGGTATTGATATAGACAATAACCCCGGCGGGGGAAATGCCATTATATTACCGGATCTTAGCGGCAATGGCAGTCTTGAAATGTGCCGCTCTTATCCATTGTACATTAAGGTGAACGAGGCCCACGAAAAGGGAATAAAGGGCAATAACGGGTTCAAGAAGACTTATCTCGAATACCTGAGAAAGAACAAACATATAATGAAAGGGATGAACTGATCCCTTTATTTTCAATTCTTCTCCATCTCGAAAGAGGCCTTCCCTCCCTCCTTCTCGAGGGATTTCACTATCTCGTTCCCCGCGGTCTCGACCTTGCTCCTGACCTCCTTGAAGTTCTTTCCCGATCCGGAGATCGTGTATTTCGGGGCGGATATGTAGGAAATCTTGAGCCCGCTGTCCTTCGCTTTCCCGAGGACTTTCCTGATGACCTCGACCCCGTCGGGCCTGTACGAGACCAGCTCGAGATCCCCCTTGACCACGAAGACCTTCTCGCTGTAGTTCTTTTTGGCGATGTCTATGATCGCCTCGGCCCATTTAGCGGGAACGCCCTTCTTGGCAAGGAGTTCTGGGTTCCTGAAGGCGATATCGAAGGTCTTGGTGAATGATCCGAATTCCTCCTTCAGGAGCGTTACTATCTCCTTCTTGGCGTCCTCAAGGGTCTTGTTGATCGATTTTCCTGCCATCTCGAGTAGCTTTTCTGCCCTGTTTTCCCTCTTGAACTCGTTAAGCTTTCTGGCCGCCTCTTCCGGTCTCACCCTCTTGATCGAGAGCGATATGTTTCCCGGCTCCGATCTCATCACCCTGCAGACCACGTACTGGT
>CAZEXF010000019.1:0-12987 GCA_964516855.1 uncultured archaeon
CCCGCAGGCCCTTCCTAGTGACCTGTTTATCCCGGAGACGACCCAGTTCCTGAACTTCTCGTCTATATTCCCGTCACAGTTGTCGTCCACACCGTTGCAGAGCTCCTCGTTGTCCATCTCCTTTGAGACCGTGTCTTCGGATGGCCCGAATACGGTGCCGGAGCAGGCGCACCCGGAAACCCCCTCGTCAATCCTTCCATTACAGTTGTCGTCGATCGCGTTGCACTCCATGTTCTCCGGGTTGAACACCACCCGGGTGATGTTGACGGTCCTGTTGTAGCAGCCGCAGTGGGTGGCTTCCTTTGAAGTTCCCCCGTTCACGTCGTCAATCATTCCATTACAGTCGTCGTCAACGCCGTTGCAGGCTTCTGCGAGTTCTCCCGGGGAATGGTTGCCCATGTAGCAGGCGCAGGTGTCCGGGACAAGTACGTCGTCCACTATCCCGTTGCAATCGTTGTCCACGTTGTCGCACACCTCGGGAGATGGAGTGACTCCCCCGGAACATTCCGCCCACTCGTTCCCCACGCATAGCTGCGTCCCCAGCCTGCAGGCGCTCAGGGGATGGACGGGAAGATCCTTGTCGCAGATCTTCAGGGACTCGCAGAGGCTGAGTATGGTGCTGACCCTTTCCGGGTCGGACTCCGATCCCTCGATCCTTTCCCTGTAGAACTGCTCGCACCTGGCATAAACGTCCTCCGAGGACTCCTGCCGGCTTATGCTTTCCAGGGTTTCCTCGTTCCCGAAGGAAAGGGAAGGCCCGTAATAGAGCATGTCCATCCGGATCCTTTCGGAGGATATGGGCCTGGAATATATTGCCAGCTCGTCGATCACCAACTCACCGCCCTCCGGCGATGAATAATTGTTCCCTACGATGATCTCCGTAGCGATCGGGGAAAGGCCGAAGACGGCATCCCTGGAGGCTACCAGTTCCCCGTTCAGGGTGAGGTTCATGCCGTGAAGGGTGTCCCATGAAGCGGCTATGTGGTAGAACTCGTTCCGGCTGTCTATTCCCTCCGCGGAAACCCAGTGCCAGTTGTCGGAGGCATCCCTTATGTCGAATCTGACCTCGTTTCCATCCAGAGAGACCAGGAACTGGATCTCCCCCGTGATCTTGCGTACGGTTATCAATTTATTGGGTGAAGAAGACGACGGGGTGGACTGCTTGACCCACATCTCCACCGTCCCCCTGAGCCTGTTGAAGTTGGCGGAGACCGGATACGATACGTAGGAGTCAGGGCCGATGAATACCCCCATTCCGGTCTTTCCCCCGACGAAGGTATCGGTCAGGGAATAGTTCGCCACTATGTTCCCCTGGCACTCGGTGGTCCCGTCGAAATGGCAGAGAAGAAGGGTGTCCTTCCCGGTGCCCATCCCCCGCACGGAAGTCTCTTCCGGCCTGGAGTAGACCGAGGAAGGCTTGCCGTAGTAAAGATAATAATCCTTTGAGGAGTCCGCCGGTATGCTGGTCCTGAACCAGACGTCGGTGGAATCCGTATCGAACGGCGTGGTGTTGTACCATGAATAATAGGAGGCGGTTCCGTTGCTCTTGCCGGATATCCTCAGGTCCCCGCCGTCTGGCCTCATCTTCCCGCCGTCCACCAGCTCCCTGGTGTTGAGCGTGATCCTGACCGGGTAGTCGTCCAGGCCGAAATCCTGATTGTTTGTAAGGGTGAACCCTTTCCTGTAGTCCGCGATCTCAGGGACCCAGGAAACGAGGTTAAGGATCGTCTGCTCCACCTCGGCGCACTTCCGCCCGATGTCGTCCAGGTCCTGGTAGAAGACCCCGCTGGTGTACCCGCATATCCTGGCGACACCCATGTCCGAGGGGGTGCACCCGCATTCCTCGTCCACGGAATAGTCGCAGTCGTTGTCCACGAAGTCGCATTCCTCGCTGGTCCTGAAGTCGAAGGCGTTGCCGAGGAAGGTCTCCTCCGGGGGGACGGTCGTGTTGCACACCGGGTCATTGTCCCCGTATATGCTGCACACGTACATCCCGTTCTCGCAATTCCCGGTCCCGCACGAATCCCCCAGTCCGGGGGTGCCCTCATCCTTAAGGTCATTGCAGTTGTTGTCCATCCCGTCGCATATCTCCTGTCCCAGCGTCTTTATCTCGATCACGTCGGCTCCCTTCTTCCCTGTGCAGGCGCATTCCGTCGAATCCTCGTCAATCGTTCCGTCGCAGTCGTCGTCGATCCCGTTGCAGGAGGAATCCCCTCCGGCCTTCTTCATCCTCACGAGGCTCGCGTTCCTTGCCCCCGCGCAGCCGCAGGTCTGCGAATAGGGGGTGTTGTCCACTATCCCGTCGCAGTCGTTGTCCTTCCCGTCGCACACCTCGGGCCGGTCCTCGGCCCCCTGAGTTAGAAGGCAGTCGCAAAGGTCTCCCAGCACGACGATCTCCTGCTTCTCTATCATGCAGTTCCCGCTCTGGTATATGTTCATGCAGTCGGAATAGGAAAATGACGTTTCTGAAGGAAGTCTTTCGTTGCTCATGCATGCCGCCACGGCGTCCGTGCAGGTGTTCCTCGTCAGGTTCACGGTCTCCCTGACCGTCAAAAGGTACAATCCGCACCTGGCGGGGTCATTGTACTGGAGGCTGCAGAAGTCGAAGGCGTTCCCGCTCAGGAACTGGCAGTTGTAGACGCCCTGGGTGCAACTGTTGACCCATATAGTCTTGCTCTTGTCATCGATCACCCCGTTGCAGTCGTTGTCTATGCCGTCGCAGATCTCATCGGTGGAATAGACCGGCCCCGGAGCCGCCCCGAAGCAGCCGCACCTGGTTATCTGCCTGGGGGTCGTCTTCCCCTGCAGCGCTATGAATTCGCTCAGTATGTGGTCCATCCCCATGATGTCGTCCACCCACCCGTTGCAGTCGTCGTCGACCCCGTTGCAGACCTCCGTGGAAGGCTCGCCCGCGTAATCCATGGTGGTGTTGTAGGCCCACTCGAAGGAGTCCGTGCAGTACTGCGTCCCGTTAACGGCGCAGGCGCTCAGGGGACCCCTGTACACGTTTGGGTATGCCGTGGAGTTGAAGAAAGACCTGGTCGATCCCGGAGCCAGGCAGTCGGAGACGAGGAAATACCCGTTACCGTCATCCTTTTTGGTAACCGTGTTCCCTTCGCCGTCCTGATAGGTGAGTTTCCCTTTGATGTAGTATTTGCCGGTGCTGTCCGGGGCATGAAGCCCGAAATCCCTGAAAAGGTCCACCGGAACCGCTATGTCGGAAAAAAGGGTTTTCTCATCCGTTTCCTTCAGCTCCGCCGATACCGACCAGCCGTCCTGATAGCTGCCGTCAAGGGTTATCTCAACCGCCTCGTCAGAGGAATTCGCATACACCTCAATGCCTTCCAGGTACCAGTCGTCCCCGACCGGGGAGAAGGGAATGGTATACGTCCCCGGGTTCATTTTCCTTTCCGGTTCGCATTCTATCCTGCAGCCTATCCCGGGTATGCAGGCACAGCAGCCCCCGGTCGTTTCCGGGTCGCAGGTGCCCGTGTTGTTGAAATTGGTTATGTTGACCACCTTATCCTGGCTGTGGGGGTCTTCCATGAAAGCGCACACCTTCGGGTTCTCCCTGGGGAACATGGTGAAATCCATCGGGTCTGTGCCGGAATAGCCGTAACCGTCATATGGGAGGTAATTGATTACGTATGTCGAGCTGGAATCGTAATGATAGACCGTTATCTCGCCCTCCCTCCCGTCCCAGCTCGCGTTTATGTAGCAGCCGGAGGACCCACAGGACTCGAGATAATCGCAGTTGTAGAGTTTGTTCCCGAGAGTGAAGGTGTAATCATTGGGAAAGGTGGGATCGGGCTTGCACTGGTAAATGCCGCCTATCTTGGAATCCGCGTACTGGCTCCTGCCCTTCCCTTCAAGGCTGCCATGGTCGAAGGGCTCTATGGTTATCTTGTATGCATCCCCTCCGACGTCATTTATCAATTCCCATTCGTCCTTTCCGGGAAGGACCCTGCCCTTTATCCATCCGTTCTCGTCCGTCATGCAGCTTCCCCCGCCGTTGTCGACGCATGCATGGTAAAGGCTGTTGCCGCATGCCATGCGCATGGAAAGCCCGACTCCGCCAAGGGACGACTGGAGACTCCTGAATTTCCTCGCGCTTAGCGGATGGCTGTCCTCGCCGACCTGTTTCAGGTTGTCGCTGTACCTGACGGAGGCCGATTTGGGATCCGATGAAACCCATTCCCCTTCAGGGTCCCTCGAGGCCTTCTTGGCCCCGTCGAATTCCTTCATGAAGGTCTCTTCATCGGGATCAATCACATCCACATCGAGATAACATCCGTCCCTGCAGTAGAGATAGACGTCCATCCTGTGCATGCCCGTCGGAACGGTCAGGAGCCGCTGGCATTCCCTGGTATTGGAACCGGAGCAGTCGTAATTGGGTCCGCAGCCGCAGGAGAACTGGTAGATGCCGTCGACGTAGACGGACATGCCGTGATTGACATTTATCCGCAGATTCAGCTCCTTTTCCTCGGTGGTATAGAGCCAGCTCGAAAACCTGTAGCTCCGGTTGGATTTCCCGTTGGAGTAATCAAAGGGTTCGTATACGCCGGAAATCCCGTGCGGATGCATGACCGCCACCGTCGTCTCCGTGAGGCTGGAAGGGTCGGTCGATTCCGAGCAGTTGTGTGAAGTGATCGTGACGTAATCGTCCTGGAAATTGGAGAAGGCCGTGTCAGGGACGTTGAAATTGTCCGGGCCGGAGCAGTAATTGGTAAGCTGGCCTCCCGTGCTCTCCGAACGCTGGATGGTGACGTAGTCGACGGACCAGTATTCGCACTCATCCTCCCCGCAGTTCTCAGGGATCTTCGTTGCAGAGGGTTCCTCATACCGCCTTGCATTATAGGTATAGGTGAAGGTCTCGGGGAGAGAGCTCACGTTAGTCGCCTCGATGGTCACGGAGAAGTTGAAGAGCTTCGGCCTGTAGGAGTATTCGCCTCCCTGAAGCTGGCCCGACTTCCGGATGAGGGGAAGGAAGTCAAGGGTCTTCTCCATCGGGACTCCTTCGCCGGTCTCCTGGAGGACCCAGTTTCCCCGGGAGTCCCTCTTGTAAACGCCGAGGGTGAGCTCGGCACTTCCGGGTTCGAGGGGAAGCGGCTCGTCGAAGGTGACGTTCAAGATCCTGGAAAGCCTCTGCCCAGGGATGAACCTTCCGATTCCCACGTCATTCCCGTTCGGGTCGGTCAGCCGGGGGAAATTGATGGAAACATATCCCTCGGAAAGCCCCGCGATCAGGAGGGCTGAAACGGCAAGAACGGGAAGAATCATGATCAACTTTCCGGGAAATCCGTCCCTCACAGCGCTCATAGTATATAATTATAACGGGATTATTATATATTGTTAACCAGTTCCGCACCCCCGCCGCAGGCATTAATCTGAAAGTCTGCGTTTATCTCTCTGAGGGAGGTGCCGGATGATAAAAATAAAAGGTTTCAATGCCCCGATATCTTATGGCGGGAAAGGAATTCTACGTCTTCGTTCAGGTCTGCTCTGTCCAGACGGCAAGGAACTGCGGAAACCCGTCCGCCGGCAGGGTCCTGGAACGGATAAAGGAAATAAAGGAAACGAACGACCATCTTTTCCACAAGGGCGAGTCTTCCTGCCTCCCTCCCGGACTGCCTGAAGACAAAGACACCAGAATTCATGTCGCGGGAGCCAACCTCAATCTCGACTGCACGCTCCAGGTGGCGCTGCTCAGGGAGAACGGATATAACGCAGATTTCTTCCGCCGTTCAAATTAAAAACGCCGGATGCCGCCATTGCGTATAAATACCCGTCAGACGAACTTCTCCAGCCTCTCCTTTATGATCTGCTTGGGAAGCGCTCCCACGATCCTGTCGACCAGCTTTCCCTCCTTGAATATGAGAAGGCAGGGTATGGACGAGATCCCGTATTTCCCGGCAGAATCCCTGTGCTTGTCGACGTCCACCTTCGCGAAGGTCACCTTTTCCATCTCCTTCGAAAGGTCCTCCATCACCGGGCCGACCATCTGGCACGGACCGCACCAGTCCGCATAGAAATCCACCACGACCAGGCCGTTCTCCTTGACAGTCTTATCGAAATCCTCGTCTCCTATGTGTTTCACCGTCATCATATCATCCCCCTTATTTTCATGGTCTCGACCACCCTTTTGACGGCGATCAGGTAGGCGGCCACCCGCATGGAGACCCTGAATTTCTTCGCGGTCTCCACCATGTTGTCGAATGCCCTGGTGAGAAGCAGGTCCATCTTTTCGTTGACCTCCTTCTCGGTCCAGAAATAGGACTGGAGACCCTGGACCCACTCGAAATAGCTCACTATCACGCCGCCGGCGTTCGCGAGTATGTCGGGAATCACGACAGACCCTTTCTTTTCCAGCACCTTGTCCGCGTCGGGCGTTATCGGACCGTTCGCCCCCTCGAGTATAAGCTTTGCCTTTATCTTTCCCGCGTTTTCCCCGGTTATCACGTTCTCGAGCGCGCAGGGGGCGAGGATGTCGACCTTCATCTCCAGCAGCTCCTCGTTGCTTATGTTCTTTGCCCCGGGGAAATCGATGACCGAGCCCGTCTTCATCTTGTGTCCGAAGACCTTCCCGTAGTCCAGGCCCCTGGGATCGTATATCCCTCCCTTCGAATCGGAGACGGCGACCGTCTTTATTCCCATCTCCTCGTATCTCACGTGAGCTATGCTTCCCAGGTTGCCGTATCCCTGTACGGCCGCGGTGGCCTTCTTCGGGTCCATCCCGAAGTATTTGAGCGCGTTCCTGGTGACGAAGGAGAGCCCGCATCCCGTGGCGCAGGACCTCCCGAGGGAACCCCCCACCTCCACGGGCTTCCCCGTGATGACCGAGAGCTCCGTATGCCCGTGAAGCCTGGAATATTCGTCCATCATCCATGCCATTATCTGGGGCGTCGTATAGACGTCCGGGGCGGGTATGTCGGTCTCGGGTCCTATGAAATTGTACATCCCCGCGGCGTAGCCCCGGCTGAGCCTCTCCAGCTCCTTCTCCGAGAGCTTCTTCGAATCCACGACCACGCCTCCCTTGGCGCCCCCGTAGGGTATGTTTACGAGGGAGCACTTCCAAGTCATCCAGGCCGCGAGCGCCTTCACTTCGTCTATGTTGACGTCCGGGTGGAACCTTATCCCGCCCTTCGTCGGTCCCCTCGCGTCGTTGAAATGGACCCTGTATCCCTTGAAAACCCGCACCTTCCCGTTGTCCATCTTAACGGGAATCGATATTTCAAGGTACTCCTTCGGGTTCGAAAGCACCTCGTAGAAATCATCCGAATACCCAAGGATCTTTACCGCGTCCTTGAGCTGCTTTTTGGCGCTCTCGAACGGATTCACCTTCTTCATACTGACTCACCCCTCAAGTAATTATATGCCGAATTGGCGGCTATGGCGCCCTCTGACGCCGAAGTTATGATCTGCTCAAAATGACCGGAGCCCGTGGTCAGGTCCCCCGCCGCGAAGAGCCCCTTCACGTTCGTGGACATGCCGGGGCTTACGACGACCAGCCCCTCCTCTGTCAGCTCGGCGCCGAGCTTCCCCGCCAGGCCAGCCTCCGGGACCGAGCCTATCTCCACGAACATTCCGTCGGCCTTCAGTTCGGTTTCCTTTCCCGACCTGTCCTTTATCTTTATTCCTTCCAGCTTCTCCTTTCCCAGAAGCTCGGAGGGGACAGAATCAAAAATCATCTCGATCTTCCCGTTCTTCCTCGCCAGCTCCTTCCAGTAGGGCATCGCCCTCATCCTTTCGTAATCCTTCCTGTACACGATATAGACCTTCTTCGCGTGCTCGGAAAGCATGATGGCGGACTTCACGGCCGCGTTACCGCCCCCGATAACCGCCACCGTCTTGTCCCTGAAGAACGGGCCGTCGCAGGTCGCGCAGTAGGAGATTCCCTTTCCGGCGAGCTCCTTCTCCCCGGGAAGGCCGAGCTTCCTCTTCCTGCTCCCGGTTGCCAGGATCACGGCCCTGCCGGAGAATTCCTTTCCGTTGCCCGTCTTTACGAGAAATTTGTTTTCACCCTTCTTTATTCCGGTGACTTCCTCGAAGAGGATAATCTCCACGCCCAGCCTTTCCGCGTGCTCCCTGAACCTCTTGGCGAGCTCCATCCCCTTTATGTTGAAAACGCCGGGATAGTTGTCCACCTCGTACGCCTCGGCCATCTGGCCCCCGGTCTCCCTGCCGATCAGGAGCGTTTTCAGGTTATACCTCACGGAATATATGCCGGCGGCGAAACCGGCCGCTCCGGAGCCTATTATTATCACGTCGTATCCTTCCAGAAGATCACCCTCACGATCCAATATCTATGTATGGATTCAAAGAATATAAAAATACGGCCATCCTTCCGTTGATCAACTGTCAGTTTCAGCAATGCCCCTTATGTCTGCTTCATCGTATCGGTATTTGAACGTCTGACCTACATAGTTGTCCCTGTCATGCCTGGATGTCGGTCCGACGAAAACCACCTTTTCTGACAGGTGCGGACATTCCCAGAAGGTTTTTCCTCCATCTTTTCTCTCTTCGAGGACTCCGCATCTGTAACAAAAATCTGCGTGGACGGTCCTTTCACGCATGATGCAGTATTTTTTTCTCATCCATCATGACCCTTTTCCCTGAAAGAGAGGTAACCCTTTTCGTTCCGGGAGAATTCGTATTCCTGGATATTGCCCACCGGGGGAATCTCGGGGTTCATGTCCCCGTGCTTGTCAAATTCGTACTTTCTGATGAATAATTCCGTAAGTATGCCTGTGCCCAGCACGTCTGAGGATGTCATGACAGATAAATGGAGGGAAATCTTTTAAGTCTTGGAACCATTCTTATTTCGTGGTGTCCATGTGGGACGAGGAAGCCCTCGAAAGGAACGATCCCGACTATTTCAATGCCGAAAGGTCCGAGCTGAAGAGGGTGAACGAGACGCTGGAGATGATCCCTTCGGAGAACTTCCCCAGCAGGGACGTCCTCCGCGCCCTCGGGTCGATATTCAACAACAAGTACGCGGAAGGCTATCCGGGGAAGAGATACTACGGGGGGAACGCCCATGTCGATACGGTGGAGAACCTCGCGATCGAAAGGGCAAAGAAGCTCTTCGGGGCGGAGCACGTCAACGTCCAGCCGCTGTCCGGCTCCCCGGCAAACATGGCCATATACTACGCCCTCATGGAGCCGGGAGAGACCCTCATGGGCATGAACCTCATGATGGGGGGACACCTCTCCCACGGCCATCCGGTCAACTTCTCGGGAAGGATGTACCGGGGCGTGCAGTACGGCGTCGACCCGGAGACCCACAGGATAAACTACGACGAGGTCCTCGAGCTGGCGAGGAGGGAGGAGCCTAAGATAATAATATCCGGGGCGACCGCGTATCCCAGGACGATCGATTTCAAAAGGTTCCACGAGATAGCGGAGGAAACGGGAGCGGTATCCATGGCAGACATCGCGCACATAGCCGGCCTCATAGTGGGAGGGGTCCATCCCTCTCCCTTCCCGTTCACGGACGTGGTAATGACCACCACCCACAAGACCCTGAGGGGACCGAGAAGCGCCATCATAATGTGCAAGGAGAAGTTCGCGAAGGCGATCGACAAGGCCGTCTTCCCAGGACTACAGGGAGGACCCCACGAGCACGTCATCGCGGCCAAGGCGGTGGCCTTCAGGGAGGCCCTGCAGCCGGACTTCAAAAAATACGCCGGGCAGGTCGTGAAAAATGCGAAGGCCCTCGCGAAAAGGCTGAAGAAGGAAGGTCTCACTCTCGTTTCCGGGGGGACCGACAACCATCTCATCCTCGTTGACCTCAGGCCGAACGGGGTCACAGGAAAGGAGACGGAAGAGGCCCTGGACAGCGCAGGAATCACCGTCAACAAGAACACCATCCCCTATGACGACAGGAAGCCCTGGGACCCTTCGGGCATAAGGCTCGGCACCCCCGCCATCACCACCAGGGGCATGAAGGAGAAGGAGATGGAAAGGATAGGCGAGATGATCGCAATGGTGATCAGGAATCCCGGGAAGGAATCCCACCTGGAAGGTATAAAGGACGAAGTGAGGGAGTTCTGCAGGGAGTTCCCCGTTTATTGAGCCGGGAAATGTTTCCTCAGTATGAAAAGGAGCTCCGGATGGAACTTCTCCCCCCGGCGTATCATCTCGCGGATTTTTTCGAGAGAGAAGAACCCGACCTTCTCGACGTCATGCATATCTGGCATGAAACCGGATTCTATGACGGTTCTGAAAACCTCTATGAACTTGATCCCCTTCCGCCCGGAAGGCGAGGCCTCGTAAGGGTATTTTTCTTTGCAGAACGGATGCAGCCTGCCCTTCACGCCTATCTCTTCGTAAAGTTCCCTCGAGGCGGCCTTCTCATAGGATTCCCCCGAAATCACATGACCTCCCGCGGAGGTGACCCAGTGGCCTGGACGAAAGCCCACATTGCCGCTCCTCAGCTGAAGCAGCATCTCTCCCTTTGAGTTGAACACGAGCACATGGACTATCCTGTGGTTCAGGCCCCTTTCATAGACTTCCCTCTTGGAGGCCTTCCCGGTCACCCTGTTCTTCCCGTCAACGACGTCAAGGATTTCCATAATGATGAGAATAAGAGAAACGCATTAATAAGTGGAAACTTTTGCCGCTGCCGGAATCCGCGATAAAATAAGAAGAAAATGCGAGAACCGGAAAGTTCTCCGCACACTATATCTAAGATTTTACTCTTCCTGCTTTTCCTCTTCGGAGGATTCGGAACCCTCTTCGCTTGATTCTTCGGAACCGCTCTCTTCAGATGATTCCTCTCCGGACTCTTCAGTGCTTTCTCCGCCGTTTTCTTCCGCCGGTTCCTCTGATCCGTTGTCTTCTGATGCGGGCTCTTCCGATGTCTCATCTTCGCCTGATCCTTCCGAAGTCTCTTCGCTTTCGGATTCTTCCGGAGATTCTTCCGCCGGTTCCTCTGTGGCTTCTTCGCTGGATCCTTCGGACGTTTCCTCTTCCGATGATTCTTCTGACGTATCTTCTCCGGAGTCCTCTTCCTCTGTTCCCTCTGAGGTTTCTTCCGAGTTCTCCTCGCTACCGCTCTCTCCGCTTGTCTCTTCCGAAGACTGGTCTTCCGTCCCTTCGGACGTTTCCTCTGTCTTATGCTCCTCATGGCTCTCCTCGGAAACGAGGACCGATGTCGGTTTTTCCTCGTTTACCCGGGTCTGCTCCTCTGTTTTCTCATTTGTAGATTCTTCAAACACATTATCACCTCTTGATTTTTTTCGAAAAAATTCGATTAACATAGTTAGATCGAATACATATAAAAACGTGAGTGTTTCCAATATCTCTTTTAAGAAAATGGAAAGGAAACGTCTTTCCTCCTACCAGCAGATTCCCTCGAAGTTAGTGACCTTCTTCGGGTCGAGGACCTTCCTGCCCTCGATGATCACCCTGTTGGCCATGTTCCCGAAGTCCTCGTCCGTCAGGTTCCTGAACTCGTCCCATTCCGTCACGATCAGGCAGGCATCCGCCCTCAGGAGGGCCTTTCCCGCGGAGTCCGCGTATTCTATGTCCGGGAATAGCTTCCGGAAGTTCTCCATCGCCTTGGGGTCATATGCGACTATCCTCGCGCCCTTCTCCCTGAGCTTCCTTATTATGTCGATCGAGGGGGCCTCGCGGATGTCGTCCGATTCCGGCTTGAAGGCGAGTCCGAGGACCGCTATCCTTTTGCCTGCAACGTCCATCCTTTTCTCAAGCAGTTCAACGATTTTGATTTTTTGAAGTTTATTGACGTGGAGCGTTTTTTCCAAGATATGAGGGTCCGCTCCCAGATTCCTTGCCTTCGAGACGAGCGCCTGGACATCCTTGGGGAAGCACGAGCCCCCGTAGCCTGCCCCTGCCCAGAGGAAGAGCGGGGATATCCTCTTGTCCAGGCCGACCCCCTCCATCACGTCGTAGACGTCTATCCCCAGTTTCTTGCACACGTTCCCGATCTCGTTCGTGAACGATATCTTGGTCGCCAGGAACGAGTTCGCGGCGTACTTTATCATCTCAGCGACCTTTATCTTTGTCCGGAGCACCCTGGAATTGAAGTTCGAATAGCATGAACCGACCACGTTCCCGGACCTTTCGTCAAGCTCGCCTATCACGATCCTGTCAGGGTTCAGGAAGTCCTCCAGGGCCTTCCCCTCCCTGAGGAACTCCGGGTTCATGCAGAGACCGAAGTCGGGACCCGCCTTCTTCCCCGAGGCCTCCTCCAGGTTCTTGAGAACGACGTCCTCGGTGGTGCCCGGGACCACGGTGGACTTGACGACGAAAACATGATACGAACCCTTGTTTTTCAGGATCCCGCCTATCTGTCTCGAGACCTCCTCGACGTAGCGGAGGTCGATGGATCCGTCTTCGCTTGTCGGGGTTCCCACCGAAATGAAACTGACGTCGGTGTACGTCACCGCGTGCTCAAGGTTCGTCGTGGCCCTGAAGAGCCCGCGGGAGATCACGTCCTTCAGTTTCTCCTCCAACCCGGGCTCGTAGATGGGAGGTATGCCCCTGTTTATCTGGTCGACCTTCTCCCTGACGACGTCCGCGCAGATGACCTTGTTCCCCTTCACCGCGAAGCCCACTCCTGTGGAGAGGCCGACGTATCCCGTTCCTATGATCGAAATCCTCATAATACCTATAATACGGGGGAAAATAATTTAAAGAGAAAACGTTTTCAGTTTCTTCTTTCTGCCTTCATTTCGGAGATGAACCTTTCAATGATTTCAGAACGGTCAGATTCCCTGTTTTTTTCGAGCCATCCATCGAATCTCCGATCCCATCTGAATGCAAAAGCCATGTGGAAATTCTCATCGTCAATGAGATACCCCGTTTTATCACTATTCCGCTCCCAAACCATTACAGGCAAAATAATTTAAGTGCCAATAAAAATCTTTGTTTTTATTTGTAATCATGAACAGTGAATCAGACCTGATATTTTCAAACCTTTCCCCCGTTATCCATGTGAGATTCAATGAGGAGTTTCTGAGA
>CAZEXF010000020.1:0-12467 GCA_964516855.1 uncultured archaeon
GAGAGCGATATGTTTCCCGGCTCCGATCTCATCACCCTGCAGACCACGTACTGGTTCTCCTTTATGAACTCCTTGATGTTCCTGACCCATCTCGAGGCCACCTCGGAAACGTGTATCATTCCGGTCGTGTCGTATTCGACGATCTTGGCGACGGCGGAATGAGGGTTGATGGTTTTTATCCTGCAGATAACAAGTTCATACTTTCTCGGTATTCTTTCGTCATACATAAGCATTAGACCTAGACAACGGAGATTATGGTAGTCTTTATCTTTGCCTTCCCGCCGGTCGGTTCCGCCAGAACCTCTCCGCATACAAGGCATTTTACGACGTTTTCAGGCTTTTCATAAATGACCTGCTCGTTCTTGCATTTTTTGCATTTCACCTTAAGGAATTTTGAAGCCATGTTGACA
Organism: uncultured archaeon; assembly: GCA_964516855.1. Classification (GTDB taxonomy): domain Archaea; phylum Aenigmatarchaeota; class Aenigmatarchaeia; order QMZP01; family QMZT01; genus CAZEXF01. The sequence continues at coordinate 411 of CAZEXF010000020.1, forward strand.
CCTCTCAGACCAGCTCGAATTTCCGGATCCGGAACCCCCTTTTAGTGTGCTGTTTCTTGCATTCCTTGCAGACCAGCCTCATGTCCACCTTCTTGGTGGGCTTTCCCTCCCCCTTGGGGTTCGGCCTCGGGAATGATCCGTACCCTTCCATCTTCCTCCTGAATCTCCTCTGTGACTGGGACTGGGGATGAGCGGTACTCCTGCCCTTTCTTTTTGCCTGCTTCACGGTATGTTCGGTATGCTTCCTGCAAGTCGGGCAGTACGTGTTTAAAGTCTTTGGGAATTTCATTAAGACACCGTTTTTGTATACTGATTTTGTGTTTTGGATTACTAATAATTATGTTGCAAGTTTATAAACATTAATCGGTGTTCAGGGAATATCTTCAGACCAAAACCTTTATATTTCTTCACCATTCAATAACAAATATGAGATTTATTTTCGTTCATTCAGGGAAGGCATTCTGGTCGCTGTTCATAGTCACGTCGTTCTGCCTCGTGATGACGGCGATCTCGTTCAACATCTTCCCCTTTGACATACTTCTCGGTTTGATAATGATAGTCCTCGGTTTCGGAAAGCTTTCCGAGGAATATTTCGGGAAGAAGCTGATGAGATACCAGGACGACATATACCAGAAGATCCACCAGCTGACCCATCAGCTCGAGCAGAACTTCAGGATGACCAGCAAGGGATTCCTGAAGCATGACCAGAGATTCTTCAGGCTCTCCTCCATAAAGAAGGAGATAAACCAGGACATGGAGAAGAAGTATCGTGATCTCGTCAGGAAGATAATAGAGGTCGAGAACAACATGAACAAACTGGGGAAGATAATGTCCGGGCAGCGGCCTTCGAAACCCATCGTGCTTTCCGGATCATTCCGGGACCTCGTCCTGAACATCACCAGGTACATCCCGAAAGGAAAGGTCACCACCTATGGTGAGATCGCGAAGGCTCTGGGAAAACCGAGAGCTTCCCCGACGGTTGCGCAGATAATCAGGAAGAACGCCCACAGGAAATTCCCGCTCCACAGGGTGATCAGGAGCGACGGCGACATAGGAAGCCTGGGAAAGATGACAAAGGCGAACATCAGGAAGAAGGCGGCCCTTCTCAGTAAAGAGGGCGTCGGGGTGAAGGAAGACGCCGTGAATCTGAAGGAGCACCTTTTCAGATTTGTTTAAGGGGATTGTGTTTTGTCTTCTTTGACGCGCCTGGGAACCTTTAATATCAGATTCGTTTCTGGGATGATCGTATTCAGGGGGCGTACCGGAAAATTCATATGCACTGAATCCCAAACCGGGCGGAACCAGGTTATCTGAAATCACTATCTTTCCATTTAAATAGGATTTTACGCTCATAGTGAGAATTCGTAAAGAATCTTTTCATTGTTTTCACTCGAAAAGGCTCTTTTCCCTGATGATTATCGGGGAACCTCCCGCATGCCAGGAGAATCTCGGCCTCACCTGTATCCTGAAGATGCGCTCGGAGTTGTCGTCCAGTATGATCGCCGCACCCTTCTCTTTCGGGAGCTTGTTTATGTAATTCTGGATGTCCTCCAGCATGTAGCTCTGCATTATCGACCGGAGCGCCTCGAGGTCGGCCTTGGAGGTGAGCTTGTGGGAGATGATGATGTCGGACTGGGAGAGCGCGTCGGAATGGAGCTTGTCCGGCCTCTGTGTGATCATCAGAAGCGAGATGCCGGGCTCCCTCCCTTCCTTGATCAGGGTCAGGAGCGGGCTGCTCGCGATGGTGGTTCCCTTGTCCGGGATGAACTGGTGTGCCTCGTCTATCATTATCCAGATGAGCGGAGGGGTCTTCCGCAAGTTTCCCGTCATCTTCCCGTATTCCTCTGCCTTTCTCGCTTCCAGCCTCTGCTGGAATATCTTCCTCGACAGAAGGGCCACGACCATCGCCCTTATGGACCAGCTTTCCGAAAGCCTCATGTAATGTGAGACGTCCAGTATGGTGAGCTTTCCGGACCTGAGGACGTCCTCCATCCTTGTCCCCTTCTTCTCGAATATCCCCCAGCCTTCGGCGGCCGCGAACCTGCTCTTGAGGGCCCTCCTGACGTCCTGCCCGGATTCGGTATCCTTGTCTATCAGCCGGACGATATCGGCTATGGAATAGCTGTCCCCGTAAAGCGTCTTCACTTCCTTCATTATCTTCGATACGAGTATCCCGTGGTCGTCCACCATTGAGAACCCGAAGGTGGATATCCAGTCCTCCGTCGTCATCTCCCCGGTTGAAACGGAGAACGATCCGTCGACGGAAACCCCGGCATCCTTGTACTTCTCCAGGGACGGCTTGGGGACGAAAAGCATGGAATCGAGACCTTCCGGCTTCATTCCCCATTCCTTGAGCCTTTCCAGCTCGTTCTCGTTCGCTATCTTCATCGACCAGTATATTCCCATGGTATCGATCATGAGCACGCAGATGTTGTCCTTGATGTCCTTGGGGAGCCTGTATATCTCTTCCGCGATAACGGCTGCCGAGTAAGATTTTCCACTTCCCCTCTTGCCGCAGACCAGCATTACGTGCGGCCTGGAAAGGTCCACGTAGACGGGATTGGTCAGATGGGCCTCCTCGCCCTCCCCGACTATGTGTTTCCCGATGAAACCGGTCCCCTTGTCCCCGTATTTCTCCAGGTCCTTCCAGTCCTTCCCGATTATAATCTTCCTGACCATATTAACAATAAGGAAAAGGAACGATAAATAGGTTTTACAGCAAGCATTTTCGTTCAATATCGGTTGAATTTATATTAACATATGTCAATATAATTAAAATCAGAGGTGGTCTCAATGGGTGTATTTGAGGAACTTATTGAAAACAATAATGAAGATACTGGAGGGAAGGGAAGCCACGACGAAACTGAACCTTGATAACATCAAGTTCAATCTGGGGGAGAGTTCCGTCAGGGTTAACGGCTCTCTGGAGATAAGCGTCGCACCTTTTTCGAAGAAAAAATAATCTGAATGGTTATTATGGAAGTTGTCGGAGACATACTCAGGAATTTAGTCGGGAAAATACATTTCATGGTTTTTCTCGGAAAGATGCCCGCTGCGGAGATAATTCTTGAAAACAAGGAAATCATAGTAGACATAAAGAATCCCCTTATAGCGATAGAGCTGGGGATCGAGGAATTCCTTTCCCAAAAGAAAAGGGACCTCAACATGCTGAAGAAGATAAAGAGGATGGGGTACACCATCCGGATAAAATACAAAATGTTTGAGGTGGACCTGTAGCGGGTTCCGTTCCGATTTTGAATCCCAGAGAATCATATCAGAGGGCTCCAGAGATACAGCTGCAGCCTGACTATCCTGTCATTGTAATTCGCGTATCTCTCCACCGGGACGATGGTGGTGTCGGATGGCAGGGATCCCTTTTCCAGGTATACCGAGCCGTTTATGTCGGAAATCCTCAGGTAATAATCGTATCTTTTCGTCATCACTTCCCTTACGTGGGAATAGTTCATGGAGTCGAAGGAACTGACCTTCCCGGGATCGAGGACGTTCTCTTCCGAGGCGAGGCCGATCACCTCGACGCTGGTGGCGTTCCAGTCATCGGGGACCCCTCCGAGCCTGACGAGGGAATCCGATATGCTCATCGCCCTCGTCTCCATGTCGTCGAACATTCTCTTCTCCTCGTTCTCGGCGTACATGTATCCCCATATCAGCATGAACGGTATCAGGACTATCAGGAATATGACTATGGATACCGAGAAATCCAGCGACCATATCTGCCCCCTCATGATACCATCAGCTCCCCCTCCACGTTCCTTATGAGACTCCTGCCCTTCTTCAGCGTTCCCGTGAAATTGTTCGCCAGTATGTTCCCGGAAAAGGTCCGGTTGTTCACGTTTATCCATATCGTGTTGCCTTCCGAATGGAGGGAATAACCGAGGCTTCCGAGGTATTCGGGCACGGTCATGTTGATCGAGAATCCGTCCCCCTGGAGGAAGGCTGTATCGAGCTTTGAGGTTATCATGTCTATCACCTTCTGGGATTCGATTTCGATGTATGCAGTAGATATGTCGGCCGAGCGGCTCCATGAATAATAGAAAGATATGGTCAGCGCTGTCAGGAACAATCCGAATATTATCATGAACTCGATGGCGCTCTGGGCCTTCCTGCGTTTCATCATATCAACCCTATCTGGACGTAATCTCCCATTGCTTCCAGAAGAATTGTGAATACCCCTTCATGGTTTGGGATCGTACCGTTGAGGGTCGCGATGGACGTCTCCCTCATCGTCACGGGACCGTTGCTCGTCATGATGCTCATCGATAAGGTGTTTCCCGTTATGTTGATCTCCTGGACGTTTGCGGGAACGGACACCCTTGTCTTGACCTTGGCTCCCAGCCTCTGGGAATAGACGAGATCCGCCCCTTCCACGATCTTTGAAAGGGCGTTCCTGACGTATGAGATCCTCATCTGGTCGTAGGTCTCCCCCTTCGTGAACTCGAGGTTTATCCATAAGGGGGTTATGAACATCATCACTATTATCACGATCAGAAAGTATTCGAAAGCCGCCTGTCCCCTCATATTAATTGATTGTCTTTTGGAATAAAAAAGATGAAATTAAATTTATAATTCAACCTGTGCAATATTTTTTCATGGAAAATGACAAAACTAGATATGAAAAACCCGCTTTCAGGGTAATAACACCCGTATATTTCTTACCCCCGACTACAACGATCTCGGCAACTTCAAGAAAGCCTGATCTTAAAAAATATCAGAAATGAAAGAAAAAGAAAGTGGGGCTACTGGGAATTTCGACGAAATCTGTCACGGACGTCAGGAACGTCATTTCGAGCGAAGCAGATGCAATCTGCTTCATGCCTTTCGTGACGTTGACTCCTTTTTCGCTCGAGACTTTGTGACAAAGGCTCGTTTCGAACCCAGGTATACGGGTATCTTCTCTATCACCGGGCAAAGCACAGGTTAACGTAGGCGAAGCCTGCGTTTCCCCTCATTATACCCTCTATACGCTCCAATCTCCGGCTGGCGCCTCAGGGAGAACCCGGAACGCCGGCCTGTGAATGAACTGGAGCCCGCCAGGATGCCAGACTACCTCATAGCCCCAATGTTTCGAAAGACGCACACTTCGTGCACGTCGCTTAATTGGCGGTTATATAGATTATGTCGGAAAGGGATTTATATGTTTGGCTGAAAGTGATTCCCAAGGGCCTGCCGGGATTTCCATTCCCCGAATGATTCTGTAAATCCTTTCTTTGGGATGATGCTTAGACCTTTCTTCGGAAAGAAAGGGATCAGCTTTCGAACCCGGGTTACAGCCTCCGCAAGGCCATGTCCTATCCACTAGACTACAGGCCCTTCCTTAAGCTTATTTGGGAACGATTATTTATAACCAAAAAGAGCATCGCCCCCAGTTCTCATCCTTCGGCGTCAGAGGCAACGCCGGATGCGGTATTCGTTTTCTAATTCCCCAGTTTCTCTAAGTTCCTCGATAGAATATACCCTATCTCCGGATAGTGTGGCCAGTTCGTCGTCAGAAAGGCTGGAAAGCGTTCTATTTTTACGTATTCCAAATTTATCTTGAAACATCGTCATGTTGAATTCATCATCTCAACTACCGTGTATTACGGAATGATCATCATAAATGCCTACCCATTCTATTTTGCCTACATTGTCCGGTATAAGCTCTATTATGGGTACAATGCTTTTTCCCTTGGGATGTTCATTGATCCTGTACTTCATATGCAGAAATTCGAAAAAAGCTTTATAAAATCTTCCGTGCTCACTGCTTTTCCTGCTGCGGCTGCGCGGCAACCTTCTGGAAGTCGGTGTAACCGCACTTGCCGCAATATTTCCGGTTCTTCTGCCTGGAGAGGAAGGTTCCCGGTCCGCACCTGGGGCAGAAACTGTTCTTTTTGCTGACATCGTCTCCCCGCACCTCGTATTTCTCCCATACCTTTACGGATTCGTGCTTCCGTCCCTTCCTGACCTTCTTCCCCTTTTTCTTGGCGCTTTTCTCCTTCTTGCCCATGATCATTCACCCTTTTTCTCCTCCGACTCCGGTTTCTTCTTTTCCTCCCCGACCGGCTTCTCTTCAGGCCTCGGCTCTTCCTTTTTCCCTTCTTTTGCCGGTTCCGGTTTCCCCCCGGCCTCTTGGGGTGCTTCCCCTTCCTTTTTTTCGGCCTTCTCTTTCGATTTTTCCATCCTTTTTTTTATGATTTCCAGCTTCTCTTTCGGCATGTCTTCCTTTCTGTCGAAAACGAACGCCTTTATCCGGGAAGCCTGGGAGCCTTTCACCGAGAATATCTTGTCGATAAGTATGAGATCCTTGTTGGATTTAAGCTCCTTTGCAAGGGGCTCCAGCAGGTCCGTCCTGGAAGGGGTCGGCTTCCCTTCATGGTTCACAGTGAGCATTACCTCTTCCCTCTTCAGCAGAGGGTTCTTTTTCTGGTCTACTGCCTCGAATTTCATCTATTTCACCCATAAGGCGAATTTCCCCGGGGAATTTATCCCCAGTATCTTCGCGATTTCGCTGTTGTTGGGATCATTGACCACGACAACACCCTTCCACGTCTTGGTGAAATCCCTGGTGTTGCACGCGGGACACTTGTCCCCCCTCACGAACCTTTTGCAATGCTTGCAGACAACTTCCCTGTCTCCCATATAAACACCTTGTGATTCCAAAGCTTTTTATTGCTTACCCCTTTCGCTTTCCTTTGAACCCGTTTTCTTGCCGTCCTTTCTTTCCCAGTCCAGCGCCCCCAGCCCGGGCTGCCTTGTGGTAAGGCCGATCTTGTACTGGTTCTCCGCCATGCTGACGGAGATTATCCTTGCCAGAACGAGACTCTTTTCCTTGATCTTCCTGTGGGTTTTCTTTCCCGTGAACATCATGTTCTTCGGATCGTAAGAGACGAAATCGTCCATGAGCTGGGAAACGTGCACCATGCCGTCCACCGGACCCATCCGGATAAAGACGCCGAATTCCGTCACGTCGATTATCTCTCCCTTGATTATCTCGTGCTGCTCGGGAATATAGGTCAAAACCTCGAATGAGGCGGGGTAATACAGCGCCCCGTCTCCCGGAAAAATGACCCCCTCCCCGATCTCCCCGACCTTGAGAACGGAAAGTATTATTCCCAGATTCTTCTGGATGCTGCCCTCGAACTTTTCCTCCAGGCTCTCCTTGACAGCATCTTCCAGCCTCTTCCCGAACTTGTCGGGAGATACCCTGATTTTTTCGCTTACCTCGAACACTTTGTACATGAGTGCACCTCAATACGGTTAATTTAAGATATATTGGAGTTTTTGATTAATAAGTTTTCAAAGGTCATGGAGGAGGCAGATGTTGGGCTGGGATATCGCGACGTCGCAGAATATCTCTTCCAGATCCTCCGTGCTGTTGATATCTTCCAGCCCGATCCTGTCCCCGTTCATGCCTATTATCCAGTCCGCGGTTGAGTTCTCCGAGGCCGCCGAGGACAGTATGACGTACCCCCCGAAATCATCGGATGTGACGAAGGACTCGTACATTCCCTTCTTATCGGCGCATCCCGTGCAGTTCTCTGGATAGAGGAATTCGATCAGCGTCAGCCCTCTCCTGAGTATCTCGACCCTTTCCTCCGGGAGCAGCGGCCTGTCCATTACGACCGGAAACCCTTCAGGAGCCTCCTTCTCCCTCGGGGAATTCTGTATCATGGCATACCCCACCATCGAACCCAGCATTATCACGCCGATCACGATCGCCATTAACCTTTCCTTCATCATTCCCATCACTTTAGATTAGAATTAGGGGGGTAATATTTAAAAATAAAGCATTTTGTTACCCGAATGAAAGCGCCCATTCATATAATCTTTTCCATATAATGGGGGTATAGGAGGTTTCACGTTCTCTTTCCTTGCTGATTCTCATTTCACGTCTTTCCAGAAAATTTTTCAATTCCTCAGAACTAACCTTTGGAAGTTTCAGGAGACTTTTCGCGTTTATGTGGTGAAGGCTTGTATCAGAATTTGTGTGATAGTTCACCCAATAAACTTCTATTCTCCTTCCTTCCAGCCAATTTATTGTGTCAATTCTGGGATCAAGAACCTCAAAGAATTCGCTTCCGTATCTGAATACATCCCCCTTTTTAACTCTGGCGCTCATGATAATAAAACGCAGCCAAATTTTAAAAAACAGTCACTTCCCAAACCTTTCCTTCACGTATTCCTCGATCTTGTCATACGCCTCCGCCATCGTTTTCAGGTCCGGAAGCATCACGACACGGAAGTGATCGGGACTTCTGAAGCCGAACCCCGTCCCGTATACCACTAGAACGTTCTTCTCCCTGAGCAGTCCCAGGACGAAATCCTTGTCGCTCTTCACCGGAAGGTCGAATCCGGGGAACGCGTAGAATGCGCCCTTTGGCTTGGTCAGATGGAATCCCTCTATCTCGTTGAACCGTTTGTAAGTGAGGTCCCTCCTCTCCTGGCACTTCCTGACGGTTTCCTTTATGTGATCCTGGGGCCCTTCAAGGGCGGGCCTGACCGCGAACTGCATCGGCAGGTTGGAGCTCAGGCGGGCCCGGGCCAGCTTGGCGACCGCCTCCTTGTATTCGGGGAAACCCTTCCGGTTCCCGGAGAAGCAGAGCCAGGCGATCCTCCAGCCGGGAGCCAGGTAATTCTTGGAGAGCCCGTTGAAGGTGACGACCGGGACATCGTCCGCCAGAGAGGCGGTTGATATGTGTTTTTCCCCGTCGAAGATTATCTTGTCGTAAATCTCGTCCGAGAATATTATGAGGGAATGCTCGTTGGCAAGGTCGATTATTTCGGAAAGAATCTTCTTTCCGTAAAGAGCCCCCGTCGGGTTGTTGGGGTTGATCAGGACGATCCCCTTGGTCCTTTCGTTGATCCTTTTCCTGACGTCTTCCACGTCCGGCTGCCATCCGTTCTCCTCGTCGCAGGCGTACTCGTTCATCTCTCCCTGGAACTTGTTGACCATTGCCCTGTAGAGGGGGTATCCCGGCAAGGGGGTGAGCACGTTGTCTCCCTGGTTCATGAGGGCCGCGAAGCACATCTCTATCCCCTCGCTGACGCCGGAACAGACAATCGTATCTGAAGCGGATGTTCTTATGCCCTTCCTTCCCGCCTCCTTCACGATCGCCTCCCTCGCCTCCGTCTCCCCCATGGAATGCGCGTATCCGCTCTTGTTGGCTTCAAGGGCCTTCTCGACCGCCTCCACCATGTGCCTCGGGGTGGAGAAATCGAAGATGTTGGGGTTTCCGATGTTGAGATGAAGGATTCGCCTGCCCTGTGCCTTGAGCTTGTCGGCCTCGACCACCACGTCCCGTATGGCGTAGGTGATGTTTTCCGTCCTCTTCGCGGGCACTATCATGATTTAAGGATGTTTTCCTGCCTTTTAAAATTATCATGAAAAGTTCGACGATTTTTTAACTTTTAATGCGATAATTGTTAATGGTGTCCTCATGGTTTCTCCCGCTCGCCTGTGCCTGATATGCAAGGGTTCCCGCAAGCTTTGCGGATGGCGGTTCTGCCCATTGATAGCGAAGGACAGGGCGGCCCCAAGGATAAAGGAAAGGCTTTCGGAAGAATTCTTCGGGCCTTCCACCTCGGTCTTCGTCGGCCACAATTTCTACCCGAAGGTATACGTCGGCCCGATGGCCGCGATGGGGAAGAAAGACCTGGAGACGATCGACTCCCCCGGAACCTGGTTCGGGAAGCCCTACGACAAGATCATAGAATTCCGCTCCCTCCTCCTCAGGTCAAGGACAAGGGAGGACATATTCTCCCGTTCCTCCTTCATAGAAAAGAACCAGGAATTGGCCCTTGCCTCCAAACCTACGGACGTTGAACTCCTTTTCAGGAAAAAGCCTGCGTACAGTTTCGAGTTCTCCGACACCACCCTCCCGATGGGCCCGACCGGCACACTGGACAGGCTGACTATAGCAGAGAATCCGAAAATACCAAGGAAGATCGACAGGATAGTCAGCGATGAACTGAAGGCAGCGGAGGCGATGAATCTGATGTTCCAGAAGAACGTCGATATACACAAGATAATGACGATTCTAAGTTCCGGAATCCTTGGGGCGGAAAACGACAGGAAACTGGTCCCTACCCGGTGGAGCATTACGGCGACGGACGACACGCTCACGAAGGAGATGCTGAAGAAGGTCAGGGATTACAGATCTGTTGACAGGTTCTATGTCTACGAATCCGAATACCTCGACAACCATTTCGTGATCCTCCTGATGCCGGGAAGCTGGGAGTTCGAGAACTTTGAGGCCTGGAAGCCCGGTTCCACCTGGTCCCAGAACCTGAAAAAAACCGAGATACTGCAGGAGCACGAGCCCTTCCGGGGAAGGAAGGATTACGCCAAGCTACAGGCCGGAGGATATTACGCCGCCCGCTTCTCGGTCGTCCAGGCGCTCGAGAGGATGAAGAGGCAGGCGAGGGTCGTCTCCTTCAGGGAGATATCGGAGGGCTACCAGATCCCTTTGGGTGTTTGGGTCGTCCGCTCGACTTCGGAGGACGCAATGAAGAGGAAACCCGTCGCCTTTGACACGAAAAGGGAAGCGCTTGAATACGTAAGCTCGAGGTTAAAAATCCCCGTTTCACAGTATCTCAGACAGTCCAATATCCTCCGTCAGAGACGGCTGGGTGATTTCTGAATATATTATGCTATTGCGTATTCTATTTCTCTATCAAAATATCTTTGAATTACATCCCCTGGTTTCAGGTCAATGCGTCCTATTTTATCTTCCGCTATAAGATACAGTCCTTTCTTGTCCTTTCCCAATGCCCCATAACTTTGTGTAACTCCTACATTCCCTGGCACTACAAATATTTTGCCCATTTCCAGGAACTGCCGCAATCTGTTGAGTTTTTTCATAAATTAAATTCATTGATAAGTTTTTTAAGCATTATTTATTTGAAGAATGATGCTATACGATCATTATGTTCCCGATAAAATCCCCCGGTGACCTGGAAAGGCTTTCGAAAGAGATGAAATGGCAGTGGTTCGAGAAGCTGGTCGGGTGGATATTCGAGCAGAACGGGTTCGAGGCGGAGGTGAACAGGGTGATCGTTTTTCCCGAAGGGAAGAGGCAGTTCGACGTGATCGCCCGGAGGTTCGGGAAGGCCTTCCTGGTCGAGTGCAAGAAGTGGAAGAGGCCGAATTCTTCCGCGCTGAAGAATGCCGCTGTGAAACATCTGGAGAAATGCGGATTGTTCGGGGAGAGAAATCCCGGGGAAGCCATCCCGATAGTCGTGACAATGCTCCAGGAGGACATAAAAGAGCATCTGGACGTTCCCGTCGTGCCGATCGACAAGCTGAATACCTTTATAAACCAGTTTTAAAAATAAATAACCTGACCGGTGGTAATCATGTTCGACATCAATTTCGCCCAGCAGCAGAGGTTCACGGACAGCTGGACCTTCAGGCTGGTTTTGATCAACGTTGCGGTATGGATAATCCAGCTGATAGCCTATCCGTTATTCACCAACCTTTTCGCCCTGAACCCCTCGGCAGTCCTCTCCGGGCATATATACCAGTTCTTCACCTACATGTTCCTCCATTCCACTTACACTAGCTACGGGATGATCTACCCCATGCACATCTTGCTGAACATGTTCGTCTTTGTCATCTTCGGTTTTCCGGTCGAGAGGACGATAGGGAGGGACAGGTTCCTGATACTCTATTTCCTCTCGGGAATCGGTTCGGCCGTCATATACATGGCGATTATGAACCTTCTGATAGGCGGGGTCAGCGTCTCCCTTCTGGGGGCTTCAGGGGCGGTCTTCGGCGTCCTGTCGGCCTATGCCTTCCTTTTCCCCAGGAACTGGGTCTACATACTTGGGCTGTTCCCGCTCCCTGCAGCGGCCCTCCTCGTCCTTCTGCTGGTGGAGGAGATGTTCTTCGGCTTCCTGGGGCTCCAGCCGGGCATAGCGAACTTCGGCCACGTGGGAGGGATAGTGACGGGGCTGGCCATAATGTTCTACTGGAGGCACAAAAGAAAGAGACAGGAAAGAAAATTCGGCGAAAGGGGCTACCAGTTCATCTGGGAGTGATCACAGATAGCCATGTTCCTCTAA
>CAZEXF010000021.1:0-12357 GCA_964516855.1 uncultured archaeon
CTGATGCCGTTCCGTTCGCAGCCCGAGGAGCAGTCATCATCCACGACCCATTCCCCGCTCCCGTTTGTGTGTACGTTCACCTTCCCGCACCACGTCGCGAATCTCCCTAAAACCTGCCCGTCCGAACCCCCTCCATATGAATAGACCACCATGGAGGTTATGGAATCTATCGGGTCGAAAGACAGCAGCCTGAAGAGCATTCCGATATCCTCTACAAAGAGGTCATTTCCCGCATAAACGTCGTCAGTCTGTGCGGCCGCGGAAGAGCCCGTCAGCAGGCAAAACAAGACTGATACCATGGCGAGAAGAACCGGAATGCCCCTTTCCATACGTTAATATTGCAGACAAAACGTAATAAATCAACCTCTGAAGAGGCAATAAGAATTATGACGCCAAAGGAAGGAAGTCATTCGCTCAGAAGAGACATCTTCCATTCATTGAACCTGCGCTTCACCTCATCCATCGCTTTATCGTATTCCTTCCCTACCTTCCCTTCCTTTATCTCATCCATCTCTTCGTAGGGCGAATGGTAGGGTATCTCCAGGCCCCGGAGTATCCCCAGTTTCTTCCCTCCCGGCCCAAGTACACTGAAAGAATCCCCGTCCAGCCTGGAATGGCCGAAAAGGATCGAGCCGTCTTCCATGTCCGTGATGCACCATATGGTGTCGTCCTTCCGAGATATGGTATAAGAAGTCTATGCTCGAGTTTGAATTCTCCTAAATTGCTTACTCCGGAAAATATTTCGACGCACCATCTCGAACTGCCGGGCAAGATCACGCCTTTATACGTATTATGTGTCACACCCCTTGAAACCGAGGGATCAACCAAAACATCAACCCTGACCATTTTCCCTGAATAATCGTCCAGATAAGAAAGATCTATCATGCTTGAATAATGACAATTACATTTTTATTCTCAGCAGCAATGCGGCTTGCCGGGAAAATGCATCAAGCTAAGAATCGATGCCGCTTTGGTGACGTATGCTATAAATGTGTTCTTTCAGATATGAAAACATGCTCCGGGTCCAATTTCAGTTTTTTCGCCATCTCATCGGAGTACTGAAAACATTCGATTACGTGATACCGAGCGCCCTTCATGGAAAATGGTCTTCCCGGGATACGCGGGTAATTTGATTCTAGTATTAAATGACCAGTGAAACAATCAGCGGAAACCGGACATGACCCAACGACCGGACCAAATTTGAGTATGTATTTTTCCATAAGAATAATTGGCCAAAAGCTTTAAAAATCGATGAACTTCGTTCTTATCAGCAGCAGTACAGTTCCTCCGGGATCTTCCCCTTCTCCACCTTCCCGAAGGGGTTCCCGTATTTCCGGACGTTCCCGATCATCCGTTTGTTCGCCTCGGTTTCCTTCCCTTCCCGGACGAGCCTTTCCCTGATCTCACTGAAACCGAATTCCACGCTGACGGGGCAGTTCTTCTCGCACTGTCCGCAGAGGGTGCATTTCATGAAGGTGTCCTTTTCCATCTCATTGTTTTTAACGAGGATGGCCTTTCCCCTGGGGGAATACCTCTCGTTCTTCGTGGCCCTGAACACCGGGCATCCCGCCTTGCAGAATCCGCAAAGCGAACACATGTCCACCTCGTTCTTCCGTTCCCCTTCTTTTCGTTCCGTCATATTACCTTTCCCCTATTGAATATATTATAAGGATCATATCTCTTCTTCAGATCCCTTATCTTCCCGATCACCTCTCTGTCAAGGTATTCCCTCTTGCTGATCCCTATCCCGTGCTCCCCGGAGACGTTCCCGCCCATCTCCTTCACCCTGGCGAGCATCTCCCTCACCTTCGGGAGGTCTTCCTTCCGGTATCTCTGGTGGATTATCCCCGTACCGATGTGCCCGAACGAGGGGATCCCCCTGCTCTCTAGCCATCTTATGAACTCCTTAACCCTTTCAACCGGAACCATCGGATCCTCCATGAAGATGTAGCCCTTCGTGGAAAGTTTCGTCCCCACACTTTCCCTGTTATTCCATGCTTTCATTATTTCTTTTTCGTCCCTGATCTCACCCGAATCGTCCGAAAATTCGACGAAAAGGTTGTATTTCGGTTCATGTCCGGCAAGTTTCGAACATAGCCTGTCCCTGAACTCAATCGCATTGATATTCCCATTTCCTTTCAATTCATTCACCTTCGAGAGAAGGTCATCGATATTATCATAATTGAAAACCGAGATGCTCCTATTTCGTATCGGTTCCGTCAGTCTCAGTTTCGCGCTGACAATGATCCCGAGTATGCCTTCCGTCCCGGCGAATTCCTTCAGTCCGTCCCCCTTGAGGAGCATTTCATTACCGTTTCCGTCCACGATTGTTATTTCCTCCACCCAGTCGTCCGTCTTGCCGAACCTTATGGCACGGTTTCCGGAGGCATTCGTGGATATCATCCCTCCTATCGAGCATGCCCTGTGGGAAGACGGCCTGACCGGAAAATAGAGGTCATGGTCCTTCAGGAAGTAATTCAGATTATCCAGTATGACACCCGGTTCCACGGTAACTGTTTCCCCGTCGATTTCTCCTATCTTATCCATTTTCGAGAGATCAATGACAACCGAATCCTTAGGAACGCACCCTCCCGACATTCCCGTCCCGCTGCCTCTCGGGACGATGTCCCATCCCTTCTCCTTCGCCTTCTTTACTAACCGGACAATCTGACCCTTGTCCTCGGGCCAGACCACCACGGAGGCCTTCCCGTTGATCCTGGAGGCGTCATACGAATAAACGAGACAATCGTCCCTTTCGAGGGACACGTTCTTCCCGAAAATCCTTTCCAATTCCTCTTTCATACCAAAACCTGGCTCAACTCCAGAACCTCCACGCCTTCCGGGGCGTTCTCCTTCAGGTGGGCGTAGCACATCGGGCAGGGGGTGATCAGTTTCTTGGTTTTCAAACCCCTGAACCTGTCCTTCGCTATGTTATTCGAAAGTTCGGGTTCATTCGTCTTCAGACCCCCTCCTGCCCCGCAGCAGACAGAGGATTCCCTGTTCCTGTCGAACTCCACTATCCCGAAACCGAGGTGCCCGAGTATCTTCCTCGGCTCCTCGTAAATCCCGGAATGCCTCCCCAGGTGGCAGGGGTCGTGGTAGGTTATCTTTCCGCCGTATCGGCCCTTCTCGAATTTCGATATGTTCTTCCATATCAGGACGGTCATGTGCTCCACGGGTATGTCATAATGCTTTTTGATCATGTAATAGCAGGCCGGGCAGTTGGTGACGATCTTTCCCACCCCGAACCTTTGGAATGTCTCATTGTTCTTTTTCACAAGGTCGTCGAAGTCTTTCCGGTATCCCGCATTCAGGACGGGGCTGCCGCAGCAGAACTCCCTGTCTTTCAGAAGGATGTAATCGATCCCCGTCCTCTGGAGGATCTTCCGGTAGTTGTCGTAAACGTCCTTCAGCACGAACTTGGTCAGGCAGCCCGGGAAATAAAGGACGTTACCGGAGGTAACTTTCGAAATTATCGTGTTCCCGGACGCAAACTTCGAAAACAACCGCCTGAACATCTAGAACGCCCCCGACAAAAGTATCAGCCCCAGGAGCAGCAGGATGATCCCCATGGCCAGCTTCATCCAGTTCTTCTTCGATGTCCTCCATTTCTCTATCCTTTCGGCGGACATTCCCCGGACCACAAGAGCGAAAATGATTATGAGCGGAAGTATGAAGAAGATGTTATAAATGATCAGATAAATGGCGGCAAGACCGCTGGTAACCGAGCTGGCCAGCATGGCGATGATCGCGAGATATATTCCCCCGGTGCAGGGGAGCTCGAACATCGAGACGAGGAAACCCAGGACGAGAGCGGCAGGGACGTTCGCCTTGCTGATCCACCTGTTGATCATGGGCTTCCTTCCCTCCGGTATCTGGAGGGATATCCCTTTCCCGTACCAGAAATAATCCTTGATGTTGATCAGCCCGGCGATTATCGCCACCGCCGCGGCCGCGTACATCACTATCCCGCCCGCCCCTATGTACTGGATCGCGCTCAGGAGTCCCAGCCCGGCAATAAGGTATGTCATGTAAACTGCGGCTATGTAAACCGATCCGGCCTTTACCATGCGCTTCCTGTTGTCGGAAATCTCAAGCAGGAAAGTGAGAAGAAAAATCAATACTGCGAAGGCGCAGGGGTTGATCCCGTCGATCAGGCCCGCCCCGATGACCAGCGGTAGGGAGACGCTCTCGGTCAGTCCCGGGATGAGCGGGTTGACGTCGCCCTGGTCCACGCTTATCACCTCGCAGATGGTCTGCCCTTCCTGATTGATGACCGGGCAGGTCATTTCACCGGCGTCTATCATCCTCCCGATCTCGCTCTCGAGGTTGTCCCGGATCTGGTTCGCTCCCATGAAGTACTTGTCGTCTATGACGAGGAAGGGGACGCCCCTCTGCTCCACCGGTATCTCCCGGACCGAGCAGAACTGGTTGTAGAGCTGGAAGTTCGCGAGGTTGTCATAGACCTCCAGCTTGTAAACCTCGATGAGATCCCCGTATTTCTCCTCCATCTCCCTGATCAGGGGCTCCGTCAGCGCGCATTTGGAGCAGCCGTTACCGTAGAAATACACGATGCATATGTGGTCCTCGTGGTGGGTTATCTGGAAGGGGTTGCTCACGGCGGTTCCCGATTCGATGTCCACCTCGCAGACGCTCTCCGAAGGGGCGCAGGATTCCTCCGCCAGGGCAAAGGCGGGGCTGAGCAAAAGAATCAGCGTTACCAGGATTACCATGAGCCTGTTCATATGACCGCCAGGATTTTATAATACTGGATAATTATCTTATATACTTTATGAATCATTTCGGCACAGGGGGAAATAAAATGGGCCGGGCGGTCACCCGCCGCAGCCGCAAACACTTGGATTTCCTCCGCACCCGCAGCCGCAGGAAGTCCTGCAGCCCTGGATGCCTCCGCAGTTTCCGTAATCCCTTTGCTGTAGTACCTGGTCTTCCTGCTGTTCTACCTGCTCTCCGTCTTCAGCGTTCAGTGCCGACGTTCCGGCGATGAAGCTGAGCCCGACGAGGGCAATGATGCCGAGGACCACGGCAAGCTCGATTTTCTGGTTCATTCCTATTACATGAATGAAACGGCATATACCTGTGTGTATGAAACCAGTTTCATTCAGGCACGGGTTTGGATCAAACCTGTTTCACCCGTTAGAAATTACTTCAGAACTACTGCGTTTGACATTCCTCTGCGTTTTCTTTCAAGAAGGCCTTTTGCTTCCAGACTGTCCAGAATCCTGGAGACCTTGACCTTGTTCATCCCCGATTTCTCCACGAGTTCGCTCTGGAAAAGCATACCTTCGTTTTCCACGAGAATCTCGTAAATCTCCTTCCTCCCTTCCTTGAGCCCTTTCAGGTTGCCTTTCCAGTTATCCATTTTGCCTTTGGATTGGACTTCACTTTGCCCACCGAAGATTAACATCATCAATCCAATTATAAATAAAATCAGTGCAAGAACGTAACCCAGGTACGCCTGGTTCAGGACCGTCACGTGCGGGCATGTATCGAAAGACCGGCACGACCCCAGCTGCCCGCTGTCTATGATATCGAGCATGGTGTTCGAGAAGTTGAACATGATCACGAACAAGACCAAACTGAGCAATACCAGGACGAGTCCTGCATAACGGGGGTTGAATTTCATCCGTGTCATGACGAATATTGTGAAAAGAGTTTTTAAAAATCAATCTGGCTTCTCAGTTCATCTTATCGTCACATAGGCGATTTCCGTCGGCTCGCTTAAACGCATGGGGTCCACGGGATTCCATTTCGATCCTCTCTGGAAATGGAGAATGTCCTTTTTTCCCGGCAGTTCCCCGAGCATCCCACTCGTAAGCTTCGCAAAGAACGGGATTTCCAGTCTATGCGCAATCATTATCGCGTCCCGGTTAAGTTTTTTGAAGACGTTCCTGTTCGTGATCAGATCATCATCGTGCCTGTATCTCATCCCCATGAAGCAAAGGGAACGCCCCTTTCCTGTTTCGATTCCGTGTTTCCTCATTTTTTCGTTCTTTTCCATATCCTTCCATGAATCCAAATCCACGATCCGGGCGCCCATCAGATAATGGACATCCACCTCCTGGTACAGGAGCATGGAAGCTATACATTCCTCCCCGCTCCAGTAATCCCCCGCGTTGGATGAAATCAGAAGCTTGAAATAATCAGACTTCTTTTCGGTCGAGAATGGCGGGTCATACCTCTTCAGGTAGTTCCTTATCTCTTCCCTGTCCCTTTCGAGAAGCCTCGCGACAGAAAGGGCCCTCGGCATGTTCACGTGGCAATACGTGTTCAGCACGTCTCCCATTTTATAGCATGATCCGCAAAGAAATAAAAAAACACGCTGAACCCAGACGTCATCTGCAGTTCCCTTGAAACGGAAAATCCCATTTCACCGGTCATCGGATGATGAGGTGGGTCACTTTTACATCGGGATCGTTAAAGAAATCTCCCCAATTTCTGTGCTTTTCCTTTCTCAGTTTCTTTTTACTTCCGTTCAATCTGCCGACATAAGATGAAGGAACCATGGTCAGATACGGAATGTCCATTCTCCTGGCAAGTGCGGATACACTGTTGTTGATGTCAATAAGAACATCCTCAGCCTCAGCCCTTGATAGTTTTCCGCTCTTGCTCCCGAGCATCCCGGAACCGCGTTCGTAACAAACCGAATCCCCCTTTGTCAGCGAAATTCCGTGTTTCTTCATTCTTTTTCGTGCCAGGGCCGATTCCGGCGTACCGGTTGCATCGTCAATGAAGTACGAGGTTGCTGTAAGTTGAAAGCGTGCAGATGCAATTATATTATCAGGAGCAATCAGCGAGGGGTATCTTTCATTTCCAGGTATCAGGTAAAGACTGAACGCCAGAGTTCCGATACTTGTCTTTATCTTCTCCGGATCATCTTCCATCAAACCATTGAGATCAATGAAACCGGATCCGACTCCGCCCGGATTGATATATTTTTTGATACCCATTTTATCACTTATTTGTGGGAAAGAAAACTATTTAAACCTTCCTTATGGCCCTGTCGGTCCTGTCCTTCCTGCTCCCAAGCAGCACGATCCTCGACTCCTCCTGCTCGTCAAGGATTTCGAAGGGGATCGCCTTCCCCAGCTTTCTGGCGTATTCCCTGATCTCCCCGTGGAAAGGCATGTTCTCTTCCTTCAGACGCCTTCTCGAATACCCTATCCACATGTAGGCCTTGACCTCGATGAAGTGGGGGTTGAGCCTCTCGATCAGTTTCGCGTACTCCGGGATCAGGGACTCGTCCGTGTTCATCCCCTTTATCATGGTCATACGCATTATCCTCCTGGTACCCATTTTGGAGGCGACGTCCAGCGAGCGGAGGAACGTCTTCCATGCGTTCGCCTTCGAGGGGCAGTTGATCTTATCGAAAAGCCTCCTGTTAGGCGCGTTGACCGAAACGTAAAGCTGGGTCGGGAGGGAATCCTCCTTTATCAGTCTTTCCAGCATCCCTGGTTCCTGGGCGTTCGTCACAAGGAACACGGTCTTCGTCTGCTCCAGGGATTTCAGGAACCTGATCAGCTCCGGAAGCCTGGGATACAGCGTCGGCTCCCCCGACAGGGAGATGGCGAAATGGGACGGTATCAGGGATTCACGATATTTCGCAATGTTGACCTTCTCGTTCCCCGGGAACCCGTTTATCAGCTTGTATCTCTCCTTCAGGAGGTTCTCGTATATGTCCTTCGGGCCGTCCACCTCCCCCTTTCTGAGCCTCTTCATCCTCATCTCTTCCATGGGCCTCCAGCAGAAGACGCAGTTGTTCTCGCACCAGGAGGCCGCGGGCGAGAATTCCATGCACCGGTGGCAGTCAGCACCGTAGAACCTCTTCTTGTAGCAGTCCCCCTCGTCCTTCAGGGACTTTTTGGTCCATCCGCATATCTGCACCGCCGAATGGTTGAAGACCCCGTAATGCTTGCTCCTGAGGTCCTTCTCGGTCTTTTTCGGCATTCTGAGTGGCATAATATGAGTCTAACGCAGCATAATTTAAAAATTGCCTCCAAATTTAAACGGGAAAATGCTGAAAAAACCGATCTCGTACTGGACTGCTTACGTCAAGGAGAGGATTTTTGGTCGCTTTTTCATTAGACGGAAAGGCTCCGAAATTTACGAACCGCCCATGGAAATGGAGGCCAAAAACGCAAAGGAAACGGGTAGCGAAAACAACGTCTTTTCCCAGATCATCGATATGATGAACGCTGCAACCAAAACGCTGAATGAGACATCGAAAGAACTGGAAGCGGTTGCGGAAAAGTACAGCGAAACGAGAAAAAAATTACGCGAAATCGATCAGAGGTTTAAGGAAAATTTACGGAGTGCCGGCAAAGATTACCGGATCGGCATGTGGTTCGACACGCAGGAACAATGGCTCGATTCCCACTCGACTTTCCTTGATCGTCCTCTGAATGGTTGCCCATTTATGGAATATGCGGAAAAATTCACGAACTGAATCACCCGTACTCGCTCTCGAAGACGTACTCGCTCTTCACGGAGTATTCGCTCTCCGTGGAGTAATCTCCCTTGTCCGTATCCCCGATGTTGACTGTGCCTTCCCCTCCGCCGGTCTCCTCCCTGCCGGAAGTCCTGATCTCCACCTCCCAGGACTTGTACGGTGGATCCAGCCTGGACATCACCCGGGTGCTGGTGGGGAACGACCACACCTTCTTACCGCTCTCCGCGTCAATGCAGTAGAGATGGCAGTCCATCGAGCCGAAATACGCCCTGCCCCTGTAAATGGACGGCGGGCACCACGTCTGGCCGGAGGTAGTGAACCTCCAGAGTTCCTTCCCTCCGAGGGAAAGGCAGTAGAGATTCGAGTCCTCGCAGCCGAGATATATCCTGTCACCGGAAATCCTCACCCCGACGGCGATATTCCCGCCCGCCCGGAACCTCCATATTTCCTTCCCGTCCAGGTCCAGGGCGTATAGGACCCCGTCCCTGGAACCGTGGTATATCACGTTTTTATGGATCACGGGGGAAAAGCAGTTCCCGTACTTCCCGGTCCTCACCTTCCAGGCCAGCTTCCCCGTTTCCGCTTCCACGGCGTACAGGTAGTTGTCCACCGACCCGAAGTATACCCTCCCTTCATGGAAATTGCAGGGGGCCTCGCAGTAGATCTCGTCCCCTGTCCTGAACCTCCATATCTCCTTTCCCTCTGGGGAAAGGCAGTAGAAATTCCCGTCCTTGCAGCCGAAATATATTTTCCCATTATATGCGGAAGGGGCATAGAATATCTCCTCCCCGGTCCTGAACCTCCAGACCTCCTTCCCTCCGAGATCAAGGCAGTAGAAATAACCGTCCAGGGATCCGAAATATACCCTCCCTTCATGGCAAAGGGGTTTCGTGGTGATTCCCTTCCCCGCGTCGAACGTCCATACCGGCCTTCCCGATCCGATGTCTAGCGCGTAAAGGGTCTTCCCCGGGCTGTAAGTCCCTATGTAAAGGACGTCCCCTCCGATCTCCGGGGAATTTCCCGGCATCATGCCGTTGGTCTTGGTCTTCCAGACCAGCTCCCCTGAGCGGGCGTCGACCGCGTAGACGTAGTGGTCGCAGCATCCGAAATACACTGTCCCGTCCTTCACGGCCGTCAGGCTGTGCACGCTCCCCCCGAAGGTCACGCTGTACAGCCTGTTTATCATGCTGCCGGATTTCCTGACCTCGAAATCCCCCATCTCCACGTCGAAATCCGGGAACCCTGAATCAATCATTCGCAACACTTATATATCTTATGCGGAATATATTTTTATTAAAAAATTCCCTATGTAATCACCTGTCGGTAGATTATTGGAACAGGGAATCTTTTTAAATATGTCAGACAAGTGAGAACTATGTCAAAAATGAGAAACAGGGTGAACAATATGGAAGAGAACTCTTCTTCTGAAGAAAATTCTGAAGAAAAGAATGAGAACAAAGAAAACGAGCAGAAAGAAGAGAATGTTCGGGAAGAAAAAACCGAGGAAAAGCCGGAAAGGACGGAAGAAAAAAAGCCGGAAGTGAAGAAGGCGGCCGGAACAAGAAAGGAGAAAACCGAAGGCGAGCGCATCAGGGTCGGCAGGTCCCATGCGATATACGTTTCCGTTGCCGTGATATTCCTTGTCATCGGCCTCGCGGCCGGAATGAACATGAATCCGACCGGCCAGATGGTTTCTACAGGAGGCCCGTCGGAAGGGGAATCGGATCAGTTCCTGTTCATCAGTCCCACCGGATGCAATGACTGCGAGGAGCTGAGCGAGGTCGCAGTGGACGTGGCAGGGAAACTGGGAATCCCGTTCCTCAGTACCGGTTACAACAACAGCCAGATGGAAGTGCCCGGATATGCCCTGATATACGGGGGCAATTTCCTCACGACCGCCGCGTTCGACAGCGAGGACACCCTTCTTCAGCAGATATGCCAGCTGACAGGGAACGAGGCTATCTGTGATCAGATTCCGGAGCCGGAGATGCAGGAGACCCCGAATGCGGGTGTCCCGAAATCCGACAGGCCAAAGGTTGAGTTGTTTATATGGAGTTATTGTCCGTACGGAGTTCAAGCTCAGGGTCCTTTATCTGATGTAGCACTTCTTCTTGGGGAGAGCGCAGATTTTGAAGCTGTTCTTTATCACGATGGTCATGGAGATTATGAAACGCAACAAAATAAAATACAGGCATGTATACAGGAAGTTGCCGGAGATAAATACTGGGAGTATGCTGCGGGCTTTGTGGAAAATATTTATCCGAAATGTGCAAGTGAAAGAAATGTTGAATGTGATAAAACAGAATCAATCGAATTAATGAAATCATTGGGTATTGATGACTCAGAGGTTATGTCTTGCGTTGAAGATAAGGGAGAAGATCTGATTGCAGAGCACCTAAATCGTGCAAGAGGATATGGAATTAGTGGTTCACCGAGTTTAGTTATCAACGGGTTAAAGGTCAATGTTGCAAGGAACTCTGAATCATTTAAGGCTGCTGTTTGCGAGGCATTTAATGAAGTTCCTGAAGAATGCGGTGAAAGCCTTTCTTCTTCAACTACGGCTTCTAGCGGCAATTGCTAAAATTGAAAATATCATTATTATTTATTAGAGATAACTATAATGCATGAAACTTCACGTTAAATACAAGGATTTTGCAAAAACATATCCCCAAAAGTACGAATCAGCTATCTTTTATCCAAAATTCATTGAGCTGAAAAACAAAGGATTTGATCTCAGAAAAATGAAGGATGTTTTGAAATCCAGAATACATGAATCAACCATTCGCTCCTGGTTCAATGGGGCGATACCGCTGCCATTCAAGGAATTTTCTTCGATAAAAAAGGAATTCGATGAAGACGATTTGGAACATTTGGCGTTGATTGTCGGCCACGTATTCGGGGATGGCGGGATCAGCAAAGAGAAGTTTTTGCATTACTGCAATACCGAGGAGTTTTTGATCAATGAATTCCAGAATGCGATGAAAACCGCGTTTAATCTTGATCCGATGATAAAATATAAAGAAGATAATGGAATAACCAGACTAAGGTATCCTCGGTTGGTATCACGGGTTCTCTTGTGCCTTTTCGGTGAATTTTCACAGGGAAGGAACAACAAGAAGATAACACCAGAGATTGAGAGGATGCCGCTCTGTTGGAAAAAATTGCTCATACGTGCGTTTTATAACGATGATGGCTCTGTTCCTGTATGCAAAAATTACAGGGTCATATCCTTCAAGCAGAAAAACAGGAAATTGGTCGTGTTCATCAGGGAAACCCTGCTCAAACTTAAGATAAATTCTCATGCCACGGGAGACGGAGACAAATGGGCATTGAGAATAATGAACTATAAAGAAATGGTCAGGTTTAAGGATGCGGTGGGATTTTCCAAAAATTACCGGAAACAGAAAAAATTAGAAGAAATCATAGGCATGATAAGGCATCCGCAATGGAAAACAAAGGATCATATCCTTAGACTTCTGAATGAGGGAGAAAAAACCAGAAAAGAAATGGTCAGTGCTCTTAATTTAGAGGCAGGAACCGTTTATGGCCATTTGCATGGGTGGAAAAGAAAAAGTAAGATCAAAAAGACAACAAAGGGGCTCATAGATAATGGTTTTGTGAGGATCAAGAAGAATGGCAGGATTAATGTTTATGAACTAGCCTAACTTGAAAGTCCCATTTGGAATCTCCCGGATTCGGGCCGGTCGGAGCGGGCGGCGGAACGGACACGACGGCAGGCTGCGGATAGATCCTATCCCTTTCTTTTATTTTATTGTCCGAATTAGTCCAGTCTGTGAACTGGCGGCAGAGATAGTGAGAATTTAAAGTTTCCTTTTCAAGTAAAAAAAAATGAATCTAAGGGAAAGAAAGGTTTTAAGAGACTACCT
>CAZEXF010000022.1:0-610 GCA_964516855.1 uncultured archaeon
TGGCAGGCCCGATGACGGAGTTTTCCGGCCCTTCCCTGGCCATGCTCGAGCTGGGCAAGTCCGTAAGCGTATGGGTCCTCATCTCGCTCGGAGCTGTCCTCTTCCTGGGTGCGAATTCCCTTCTGACGTTCGCAGTCGGCTCCCTGATCCTCCTTTTCCTGGTGGTCGTGGTGAGGAACGTGTTCGGGAGGCTGAGGATCGACCAGTCCTTCCGCCTGTTATGGTTCGTGATAGGTCCCCTTGCTCTTATTGATCTTTTGAGGGTTATTCTTGGTTTGTATTTTTAAGATTTATTTAATCTCCCGCATAACAATAATTATGAGGGTTCTTGGCGAGGCGCTTAGGAGGCTGTTCGGAAGGCCCTCCACCCGGAAGTACCCGAAGGAGCGGCCAAGGGTTCCGGAAGGGCTGAGGGGGAGGGTCGAGCACGAAAGGGACAGGTGCATCTACTGCATGCTCTGCGCAATAAACTGTCCCGCCGCGGCGATAACCATCAACAAGGAAAAGAAGGAATGGAAGATCGACATGGGCAAGTGCATCTTCTGCGGGAGGTGCGAGGACGTCTGCCCCACAAAGCCCAAGAGCGTGTTCCTTTCCAAGAAATACGAGA
>CAZEXF010000022.1:631-12049 GCA_964516855.1 uncultured archaeon
CCCAGACCGAAGGGAAGCCTCGAATACTCGACCTCCTTCTCGATGTTCTGGATCTCCTTGTTTTTGTAGAGATCGGATATTATCGAGGCGAGCCTCGTGCCGGATTTCCTCACCTCCGGGCTCAGGGGAAGGCCGAACTGGGTCTGCCTCTTCTGGATGCCGAAAATCACGATCTTGACGGAAGGGAGCTCGTTCCTCAGGAGCTTGGTGAATATCTTGAGCGGGGTGGTATGGCTCGAGAAGAATATCTTCTGGATCTCCTCTTCCTTTATTATTCTCGTCTCCCCCGGTTTCCCCCTGAATTCCGCCGAATCGATGATCAGGAAGAGGTCGGGAATGAAATTTTTCACGTCCCTGACGTGGTTCTCCGGGACCCCCGTCTTCAGGAGAAGGACGGACGGGTCCTTCCCGGTTTTCCTTTTCAGTTCGTCGACGACTTGGAACCCGACGCCGTCATCCCCCTTCAGGTCGTTCCCGACACCCATCACCGCAAGGCGGAAGGGGCGTTTCACGGAAGTCTTCTGTTTCTTGAATTCGTCGAAAAGCTTTTCCAGCTCGGTGACGGCGATGGCGTCCTTTCTTGACTGCCTGAACCGCATGTTGTCCGCCATCTTCTTGAGCTCCGGGTAATCCCTTTCAGGGTTTCTCTCTTTCTCCTTTTTAATGACGCTGATCAGGCGGGTCCTCAGGTAAACGAGAAGCTTTTTGACCGTAAGGATGCGGGCTTTCAGTCCTTCCAGACTGCCGGTTTTCTTTTTCAGTCCCTTCATTTTTTCACCTGGAAGACGCAGAAGGCGGCAAGAGAAAGGGATATAGTTATGATAAAGGATGCCGGTGAGAGTCCGGTGAAAGTGGGGGAGGGGGAGGAGTTCATTTTCACCGTCTTCTGCAGCGGCTTGTTTATACGGTCATCTACCGTTATGGTCATGTCCTGCCTGCTGGTAGAGAGCGAGAATATCCTTATTATGATCGTGCTGGAATTCTCGTAGGCCCTCAGATTCTTCGTTACCGAGGTCGAACCGGTCTCCACGAAATAGGCCTCGTACCCGGAAGGCACGAACAGGGTCATGTCCATGTAAACATCCCGGGGCTCCTCGTTCCTGACCTTCATCCAGATCGTACCCTGCCCTCCCAGCGTGAGGTTCACGTTCTGGGCCGAGACGGTCGCCTTCAGGGAATCCGCCGGAACGGGGAAAAGTATCAGCAGGAGCAGGAGGGTGGCAGCTATTATCAGTGGCTTCATGAATAATAATTCCTCTTCTGGTAAATAAATGGGTTCGCAGGAGGCAGACGTATGCATAACACCGTTATATTTTCCCCGCCCCTGGAAAACTAATTAATTCCAATGACGACAATTATTATACAGGAACTAATCATATAGGGATCGAGGTCGTTATGCCGGAAGCTGATTATTCGTTCGACGAGAACACGAGGACACTGACGATAAACATGCTTGGCTCCATGTACGGGGCCTCCATCGAGGAATACGAAAACGTCATGGCCGACGTCATCGACAAGATTCTTTCCGTGAAGAAGGTCTCTTCGATCGTCCTCGTGAAGGACCGGGAATACGAATACACCGGAGAGCAGGTCGAGATGCTGGTGGAGATCGCCAGGATACTCGAGGACGTTGTGAGGACCAGGGTCATATCGGTCCAGAACCTCAGGCCGGACAAGTGGGGGAAATGCTATCCCGACTTCAGCCAGAGGCTCCAGTACATCCTCATAAACCTGATGAGAAGGGACCCGATCGGGGCCTATGTCGAGCTTCTCAGGGAGGGGAGGAACCTGATGATAAGGATGCAGAAAAAGGACAGGTGCTACCCCTGCTTCAAGTATTACAAGACGGAGATAATCGACCCCCTGAGGAAGCGCATGGAGCAGACCAGGATGATCGCCCTCGTGAAGGACAGGGTGACGGGATATCACATAGGCGACCGCTCCCTCTACAGGGACATATTCAACCCCAGCGTGCGCCCGAATTTCATGCTTACAAGGTACATGATATCCCCCCCGGAAGGCGGCAAGTCCGTCGACAGGTACAGGGTCAGTGACGTGCAGGTCGAGATATACAGGGTTCCCGGAAGCTCCTCCTATTATTATCACATCGTCCCCCCGGAGTTCGCGCTTCCGGAGGACAAGTACACCATCCTCGACCAGGCGAGGAGATACATGGCGACGCACCGCCCCAAGACTGCGGAGTTCGTCAGGAGCGAGAAGGTCAGGGAGGTCTTCTACAACATCGGGAGGGACATGATCAGGGAGATAGCCGACAAGAACGGCATGTACCTGAAAACGGACGAGCTGAACCAGCTGACCGAGATACTGACCAGGTATACGGCGGGCCTGGGAATACTCGAGGTGATCCTCGCCGACGAGAGGGTGCAGGACATCTACATAAACTCCCCGATAGAGACCCAGCCCATCATGATCTTCCACAGGGATTACGAGGAATGCTCCACCAACCTGATCCCCACCAGGGAGGACGCCGAGTCCTGGGCCACCCGCCTGAGGATACACTCCGGCAGGCCCCTGGACGAGGCCAATCCCGTACTCGACACCGACGTCTCCGTTCCGGGAGGGAAGGCCAGGTTCGCCGTCATAACCAAGAACCTCTCCCCGGAGGGGTTCGGTTTCGCAATCAGGAGGCACAGGGACAGGCCATGGACCCTTCCGCTGTTCATCAAAAACAAGACCCTCAACCCGCTTTCCGCCGGGCTGCTTTCCTTCCTGGTAGACGGCTCCGTCAGCCTGCTGGTCGCCGGAGGGAGGGGGGCCGGCAAGACTTCCATACTGGGATCCCTGATGCTAGAGTTGCTTCCCAAGACCAGAATTGTAACCATACAGGACACCCTGGAGCTTCCCATAAACCAGCTGAGGGCGCTCGATTACAACATCGAATCCCTGAAATCCAGGTCAGTAATAACCAGGGTCGAGTCGGAGATGCCCGCCGACGAGGCCCTTAGGACCGCACTCAGGCTCGGTGATTCTGCCATGATAGTGGGCGAGGTGAGGTCAACGGAGGCGAAAGCCCTTTACGAGGCCATGAGGATAGGGGCCCTTTCCAACATAGTGGCGGGCACCATACACGGCGAGTCTGCGTATGGAGTTTACGACAGGGTGGTAAACGACCTGGACGTACCGCCGACCTCCTTCAAGGCGACGGACATCATCCCCATCTGCAAGAGCCTGCGGTCCCCGGACGGCCTCCACAGGTTCAGAAGAATAACGGAGATAACGGAGGTGAGGAAGCACTGGGAGGAGAATCCCGTGAAGGAGGGGGGCTTCGTCAACCTTATGGAATATTCCGGGAAGGAGGACACACTGAAGCCGACCGATACCCTGGTGAACGGGGAGTCGGAGATACTGAACAGGATCGCATCCTACGTCAAGGACTGGAGCGGCAACTGGGACGCGGTTTGGGAGAACATAAAGATGAGGGCGGACGTCAGGAAGACCATAGTGGAGATCTCGGACAGGCTGAAGATGCCCGAGCTGATGGAGTCCGACTGGTGCATAAGGTCCAACATCGAGCAGCACATGATCACGGAGAGACTGAAAAACGAGACCGGTTCTGCCGATTCAAGGGAGATTTTCAACATCTGGCTGAAATGGTTCAAGGATCTGGTCAGAAAGAGGAAGGGTCCTATTAATTTATAGCAAAACGGATAATTCTTATATATGAGGTCCGCTTTTCATTTTGTTTTGTTATTTTTTTTCTTATCGACGTTAATATTTCTCCCGCTCGTTCATTCGCAATCAACAACCACCACTTTCCAGGTCAAGCTCGTGCTCAACAACACCGGGGCCACAATCTATGTTCCCGGAGCCGGGGAGACCACCTTTTCGGGGCTGACGCCGGCCACTTACACCTCCCCCCCTCACTTCTATCTGTGCTCGTCCGAGGACGGGATTATGGTTTCGAACGTCTTTTCCTACGACAATCCGGTATCCATATACACGGAAAAGACGGGTTCAACCTACACACTCGCCGCCAGCATGAACCTGACCAACTCCAGGGCCTTCCTCGTCTTCACGGGAGGCGACTGGAGGAGGGTGGATAACCGTATAGGTGACATCGAAAGGGGGGAATTCCTTCTTGATCCTCTACCTTCCTTCTCTTACGGCTCGGGGATCAGCCACGTCCTCAAGGTCCGGCTGGGCATGACTGGAATCAACCTGACAAACAACGCGGTATTGGACAGGGGATTCCACAGGATGGTCGTTGAAAATGAGGGGAAATCGGGAGGAATGGATACTGTTTCTTTGAAAAAAACCTGAAAATTACATCCAATTATTATAGGTTAATTTAATTAATATATAGTATGAAGGGGTCCAGGGATAGCTTTAAGTATATTTTGCCGGCTCTGGTAATCCTGGCCATACTTACATCCGTTCTGGCAGGCCTTCCGTCCCTGTTCTGGAATCCGGAAATCACGGAAAAGGTGGAAGGGCAGGTCCTCGAGGAGATCTCGAGAGAGGGCCAGGCGAGGGTGATCGTCAGGTTCAGGGACGAGAGGCCCGGGGAATTCGAAAACGAGGAGATATTCCGGGACGTGACTACCGGGAACCTGAGCGGCGGCGAGATCAGCCGGCTGGCCGGGAACCCGAACGTGGAAAGGGTCTACCTGGACCAGAAGGTCTCCCTTCTGGCATCGGAATCCGGCGAAATCATGAGGATTCCGGAGATAAGGGACATGGGCTATTCCGGTGAGGGGATAAAGGTATGCGTCATAGACACCGGGGTGGACTATTCGGTGGTGGGGAATTACGATCAAGGATACGACTTCGTCAATAACGACGACGATCCTATGGACGACCACGGCCACGGGACCGAGGTTTCCAACGTCCTCTATTCTGTCGCCCCCTCGAGCGAACTGGTCGTTGCCAAGGTGATCGATTCGGAAGGTAACGGGTACGAATCGGACGTACTGAAGGGGCTGGCATACTGCCGGGAGCAGGGAGCCGACATAATCTCGCTCTCCATCGGGGCCGGGAGCTATGAAGGTGTCTGCGATTCGAACCCGGTGGCGGATTTCTCCAACCAGCTGGCCGGTGAGGGGACGGTGGTCATCGCGGCCACGGGAAACGACGGCTCCGCCCTTTCGAAGTCCCCGTCCTGCGGTTCAGGGGTGATCGGGGTTTCTTCTACCGAAAAGAACGATAACATTGCCGGCTTTTCCAGCGTGAACCTGTTCACGGACGTGTTCGCCCCCGGAAAGGACATAATTACAAAAGGGATAGGAGGGGAAGAGATCGTCAGGAGCGGGACGAGCATGAGCGTGCCCTTCGTTTCGGGGGTCTCCGCCATCCTTCTTGAGAGTTCTTCTTATTCCCCCCCTGAGATCAGGCGGCTTCTAAAGACCACGGGAAAGCCGATACCCTTCCGGTTCAACGACACCCTTATGATAAACATCTCCAGGGTGGACGCATTCAACGCGTTCCACAACATAACAACGATGGTTCCCTTTGAACCCGATCTGGAAGGGGCATACGAGGGGACGGGAGGGGGGTACCTGCTTTTGACGGCTCCATCCATGAACAGCGCAGAGATAATGCCGGCTGTTGCGTATTATTATGACAATCTAAGGGGTTACTGTAACGCCAGCGACCCGGATGACGACGCCGAAATACAGAAATTCGAGTACGAATGGTATAACGACTCGGTCGTGTGGGTGAACGGAACGGCGTTCAAGGAGGGTAGCATAAGTGCCGGCGAATGGCATACATGCGGGATAAGGGCGAACGACTCCAGGGTGCTGTGCTGGGGAAGAGGCTACGAGGGTCGGCTGGGTGATGGGGACGCCAGCGATCACGATGTCGGTAACCCGAACGTGACCACGGATGACAGTGAATATTTGAGTGTGTCTGCTGGTGGTGATCACACCTGCGGGATCAGGGCGAACGATTCCAGGGTGCTGTGCTGGGGATACGGTAATTATGGTCAACTTGGAGACGGGAACACGAGCACCCACTATGTGGGCGATCCTAACGTGATAACGGATGACAGTGAATATTTGAGCGTCTTTGCAGGAGATGAATACGCCTGCGGGATACGAGCTAACGATTCGAGGGTGCTGTGCTGGGGGAACGGATACCTTGGCAGGCTCGGGGACGGGAATATCACTTATCACGAGGTGGGTAATCCTAATGTGACGATGGATGATAGCGCATACTTGAGCGTTTCTGTGGGGACAGTCCACACATGCGGGATAAGGGCGAACGACTCCAGGGTATTGTGCTGGGGACATGGGAACTTCGGACAGCTCGGCAACGGCGGAGGCACGGCTGATCAAGGTAGTCCCAATGTGACAACGGATGACAGTGAATATTTGAGCGTTTCGGTGGGTGGACTCCACACCTGCGGGATCAGGGCGAACGACTCGAGGGTGCTGTGCTGGGGGAACGGTGATTATGGTCAACTTGGAGACGGATCCACGGCTAATCACGATGAATATAATCCAGTTCTGACGACAGACTCGAGTGCCTATATGAGTATTTCTGCTTACGTAGGCCACACATGCGGGATACGGGCGAACGACTCGAGGGTATTGTGCTGGGGGAACGGTGATTATGGGCAGATCGGGGACGGAGGCACAGAAGATCAAGGTAGTCCCAATGTGACAACGGATGACAGTGCATACCTGAGCTTAAGTGCGGGAACCTTTCACACCTGCGGGATAAGGGCGAACGATTCGAGGGTGATTTGCTGGGGAAGGGGGTTACATGGAACCTTGGGGGATGGTGACACGAGCGACCATTATATAGATGAGCCGAATTTGACCACGGATTCGAGCGCTTATTCCTTCTGGGCCAACAACCAGAGATATTTCATTGATCTGGTTGATTATAATCATACTTCTGCCGGCCAGGAATGGATCTTCAGCTGCAGGGCGTATGACGGGGCCGAGTGGTCGTCCTGGATGAACAGCAGTGCCAAGACAATATTCGGGGACAATTCTCATCCCGACACTCCCTCCCCTTCGGTCAATTCGACGGACGGTACAAACCACACGGACCAGGGTCTGAACTGCTTCGATACGGTTTTGGACCAAGACGTGGATGACATGAACGTCACCGTCAGCTGGTACAGGAACGGGAACTTGAACAGGACGGATTTTTACAACAACAGCTATCCGAACGGGACTTTCTTCGTCGCCGTGCTGGATTCCGGGAACACCACGAAAGGCCAGAACTGGTCGTGCTCTCTGAGGCTGCATGACGGAGAGGATTACAGTGACTGGGGAAATTCGGAAAACCTGACGGTCCTGAACAGCCTGCCTTCCGTCACATCGAATTCGACTTCCCCCGGAAGCGTTTACACGGACACGGACGTTTACCTGAACGTGACTTGTTCGGACATAGATGCAGGAGAGACTCTTATGGTTTACACGCAGCCCTATATCAATGACGGCAAGGACGAGATAGAAGGGGTGAAGCCGGTTCCGAACGGGACGGACACGCTGGTTTATACATACGGCAGCGGGAATTATTCGAAAGGGGATTCGGTGGTGTTTGAGTTCTGGTGCGGGGACGGGGACGCGAACACTTCGAAGTACAATTCCAGCAGGATTAGCGTTCTGAACACAGCTCCTGTTATAATGACCGCCCGTGTCGAACCAGAGGGGACTGCATACGCAAACGACACAATAATGGGATACTGCAATGCCACTGACAAAGACGGTGACCTCTTGAACTACTTCTGGAGATGGTACAGAAACGGGGTGCTTAATTCAACCGGTATAAGCAGCGATTATTACAACGTCAGTGACATTTCCGCGGGTCATGAATTTTCCTGTGGAACTCTGGAGAACGGAGAAGTCTACTGCTGGGGGGAGAACAAGTATGGTGAACTTGGCCAGAACGGATCCGGATCTTTGAACATATACAATCCATCTCCTATCAACTTCAGCTATAATAATTTCACCATAGTAGATGCTGGAGCTTCCCAATACGGACATGCATGTGCTTTACATTCAAACGGATCTGCATACTGCTGGGGTTATGGTGCATACAATGCCTTGGGTTACGGAGGGACTGACAATCAGGATAGACCCATAGCAGTCAATATTACACCGAATAATTTCATTGATATTTCGGCAGGACAGGCGCATACGTGCGGAATTTATTATAACGGATCGGCCTACTGCTGGGGGATTGGCGCTGACGGGAGGCTGGGGTACGGAGGTACAGGCAACAAACCAAATCCCGTTGCAGTAAATTTCAATCCGAATAATTTTTCGAAAATATCTGCAGGGTGGGACCACACATGTGGTATTCTTAATAACGGGTCTGCATACTGCTGGGGTGATGGCGGAGCGGGGGAGCTTGGGAACGGAATTTCAGGGAGTGAAAACAAGCCTTATCCGGTAAACTTGTCTTATCAGTTCAAGGACATTTCTGCAAGCTCATACCACACCTGCGGTATCACCACAAACGGGTCTGCATACTGCTGGGGCTGGGAATTTGCAGGAAGGCTTGGAAACGGAAACGGGGGATATAATAATCAGATGAATCCTGTTTTGGTAAATATATCCCCAAACAATTTCACAAAGATTGTAACCGGAGATGATTACACGTGCGGAATTTATTATAACGGGTCTGTGTATTGCTGGGGTAACGGCTATGCCTATGCATTGGGAAATGAAAACACTTCTGACCAGTTCAGTCCTTCTCCAGTCAAATGGAACGGAACTTTCATCGACATTGCCGCGGAAGGGCATCACACATGCGGGATAACGAGCGATGGATCTGCCTACTGCTGGGGGCTGGGCAGTGACGGACAAATAGGTGACGGCGGATCATCAACAAGAAGCAAACCAACAGCGGTAAACAAAACATTGTTTTTCGGGGATATAAACCTTTTCGGTGAGGGAATCGAATCGAATGTAGTGAACCGAACGGCCTCTTCTGTCGCCGAATCCGAAAACTGGACACTAAGCTGTCTGGGTTCAGATACCCTGCTCAACAGCAGCTGGATGAACAGCAGCAACTTGGAGATTGTGAACAGCGAGCCTTTCATTTCTTATAACTCCACCTTTCCCTCTCCAGCGTATACGGATAACGATATCATTCTGAACATAACATGCGAGGATTACGATTACGGGGACAATCTGCAGGTTTATTCCAGGCCTTATCTGAACTACGCTGAAGATGAATCGGTTTCTGCTGTTAACGTTGTTAACGGAACAAACACGGTCGTATACACCTATGGGTCAGGCAATTACTCCAAAGGAGATGCCATAGTGTTCGAGTTCTGGTGCGGGGACGGTACGGTGAATTCCAGCAAATACAATACAAGCATGTTTGACATTCTGAATTCCGTCCCAACACTTCCCAATGAAAGCAGTCCTGCAAACGGCTCTTACCAGATATCCCAGTCTGACAATGTCATAATCAATTGTTCCGGGTCGGCCGATGCCGACGGTGACCAGTTGACATATTACTATTTTGGAGACAGCACCAACGGATCAACGCTTTTAGGAACCAATAACACCTTCACGGCCTATAACTGGACAGGGTTATCTCACGATGAAACCTATTACTGGAAATGTCTTGTATCTGATGGGTTTGACAACAGTAGCAAGTCTGACGAAAGGAGCTTCGATTTCTATATCAATACGCCACCGGAATCAATCGGGGGAAGGATAATTCCTTCTCCTTACGCATATACAAACCAAACCCTTTTCGGATACTGCAATGCTTCCGATTCTGAAAACAATTTGAGCTTTGAATGGATACTATTCAGAGACGGGGAGCCATACGAATGGAACAGCGATCTTTATTATGCCTTTGAAGCGTATGAGAAGGGGCTGACCGTACCCGAGAACCCCTATGACGGGAATATGGCAGGATCGGGTAATCTCTCTCTGATAAACTCTTCTGAAGGATCAAGATGGACGACCCATATTGCAACCGATGACGGGGAGTATGATTCGCAGGTCTACATATTCAACCTTACGGGGTCTATTATTGATGACGGCATTGAAATTACTTGGGAGGGATACGGGGATAACGCTTCAGGGTATCACACTAACATGAGTGTATGGAACTGGACCGGATCCTCCTGGGTCACGTTAGAAGTGAAGGATTTCAGGGTAAATGCTGACGGGTTCCTGAAGGCAGAAATATATTCCGGGCTTTCCGAATACGTAAACTCTTCTACGGGAGAGCTGGCTGTACTTGTGACTACAAGGAAATTCGTCTTTCCCTGTACGGAATACACTGACGATACAACATGTATTAACAACGGATGTTACTGGTGCCTCATCGACTGTCAGGGTTGCACATACGACTGTGACGAGAGTTGGGGCGCATGCAATATGCAATGCTCTGCATGTGAGTTCTCTCCATATCTTTACTTAAAGAAAAATGATGAATACGAATTCATATCAGACTTCATGGGGGGCCAGACTTCCAAGGAATCCGAAAGACCATCTTTACTGGACATTTCCCCGTTTTCCTGGAATGAAAAAGGGATTCTGGACATTAAGATAACAGAGGAGATGGAGGAAACGGTTTACATTGACCGGATTTATCTGCTTGCCGACGATATGAATGTGATCGAAATCAGCTCCATGGACGGAGAGACTGATCTTCTGAGACATTCCGATGACAGGTATCTGATTATGAAAAACGGAGATGAACATTACCTCAATTTTGATACCGTATATTACATGGATAAGCTGGAATTCGTTTCCGAAGGTTACTATATCAAACATTATGACGATCAGAAAATGGATAATAAAGATAAAGGGGACCACAATTCACTAAATACTGATTTTGTCAGGGTCAGGATATTACATGAAAATGGAACTGAAAATAACGTAGTAAACATCTCTGGTGCACAAACATCCAAAAACCAGAACTGGACTCTCTCCTGCAGATCTTTCGACACATGGTCAAACACCGGATGGGTCAACAGCAGCGATACTGAGATTTTGAATTATATCCCTCTAATAAATGCGAACTCCACATCCCCTTCCGATGTTTACACGGACACGGACGTTTACCTGAACGTGACCTGCCACGACATCGACCCCGGGGACTCGCTTACAGTTTATGTACAGCCCTACCTTAACGGGGGGAAGGACGAGGGAGAAGGTAGCGTTATAGTGAGCAACGGGGCCAGCGACCTTGCGTATACCTATGGATCCGGGAACTTTTCTAAAGATTCTATCGTTTTCGAGTTCTGGTGCGGGGACGGGCAGGACAACAGCACCAAGTATAACACGACTGCGATTGCGGTGCTGAACACGGATCCGGATACGCCTTCACAGACATATCCCGTTGACGGATCCAACATTTTATACAACCATACTCTGCTTAACTGCAGCGCGACAGACATTGACGATGATTCCCTTACGTATTATTATTTCGGCGATTCTGTGGACGGCTCGGCCCTTCTCGGAACGAATG
>CAZEXF010000023.1:0-11600 GCA_964516855.1 uncultured archaeon
CTTCCCGAACCTGTCATAGAACATCCCCAGTATGTATCCGAACGCCAGGAAGAATATCGCTCCCAGCACGGCGGAAGGAAGGAATCCCGTGTTGATCAGTATGAACCCCATGGAGAGGTTTGGAGCCGCGAGTTCCCCGATGCCCAGTGCGATCAGGATAAGGACCGAAAAGCATACCCCCCGTATCCTGTTGTCCTTCCCGATCAGCTCCTCCCTGATCAGCGTAAACACGACGCCCAGCACCGCCCCTATTATGAGGCCCATGATCACGGTGTTTATCGGAGCCCCGATCAGGGTCATCGGGTAGATCTGTTCCGCCGTTATCGGGACGCTGACCCCGAGGGATGAAAGCTGGTCATTGAGCATCGCGATGATCTCTTCCTTCTTCGCGATCAGGTAGATTATGCCCACGATTCCCGCGAGCACCCCGTAGATCGCCCCTGCGACCACCCCGGCCTTGACACCGAGCTTTTTTTCGGCCATAGAATGAATATTGATAGTGTAATTTAAATCAATTTCACCCTCAAAAACTTTATATACTAATAAATACTACTTTAAAGTAGTGATTTAATGGTCAGCAGAAAATTTGAACGATATCAATTGGATAACGGATTGACCGTATTGTTAAACCCTTTAGCAAGTCAGAAAAAGGCGACATTAGCATGCGGGATAGGCGTCGGTTCTGCAAACGAAACCCCTGACATTTACGGGGCAGCTCATCTGAACGAACATATGCTGTTCACTTCGAATCAGCACAGAGACAAATATCAGTTGAATGAGGATATGGAGTTCTCCGGTATACATAACAATGCTTCTACGTCAAAGACCGGGACCAACATATTCATGAGTTCATTGCCCAAGGACATTGGTAAATCGATAGAGATAACCTCCCAGATGATAAAGAATGAAAAATACAATTCTGATGAATTGATTAACGAGAAGAATTCAGTACTCGCCGATATGTCTGATGTTTACGACAATCCTTCCATATTTTTAGCAACAAAAGTGTTTATTCCAAAAGTCTATGAAGGCACGGTTTTCGAGCATCCCACAGCCGGGTATGAAGATTCCGTGATGAATCTTACGGAGGAACAGCTGATAGATTTCAAAAAGAAATTCTATGTACCCTCTAATATGATAGTTTCCGTTGCAGGGAAATTCGATCCAGAAGTTGCAAAGAAATGTATCGATATTAATTTCAGGGACATGAAATACAGGGAAAAACCAGAGAGAATAGGGAGGGTGACACCTGCAATAAACGAAGGCGATTTTACTGTAAAAAGGTCAAATACGAAACAGGCCTTCCTGATAATGGGTTATAACGTCCCGGGTACAGTGAATGAAGACTGCAGCAAACTCACGTTTTTGGCAAGTGTGATAGGAGAGGGATTCACCGGAAAGATGACGAAAAAACTCAGAGTGGAAAACGGAATAGGATACAATATCGGCGGATATTATAACCCGTTCACTTCGAATAACGGTATGATGTTTTTGAACATCCTTGGATTCAATTCAAAAAGAGTCGGCGACGCCAGAAAGATTCTTCGGGAGGTTGTCGATGAATCGAAAAGTGAATTGTTAACAGAAAGGGTTCTGGAGGGAAAAAGGACGCAGATTCTTTCTAATTTTCTTGAAAATGTCAGTACTCCAATGTATATTGCCAGTGAGATGATATCGAGGGAACTTTATCCAGAAATCATCATGGCAAGAAAACATCAAAACAGGCTATCAAAAATAACCTCGGAAGACGTTAGGGATACCGCCAGGAAATACCTTCAGGGAGACGGAATCACTGCCATACTCATGCCCGGGTGATTCACTCTTCAACTCTCGGAGCCAGTATGAACGAGAGGTTCACCTTGTCGATGTCCTTGAAGTTGATCCTCATAGGATAGTCCGTTCCGAACTCGATGCTCACCTGCTTCGCGAGCTTCGAGGCCTTGATCATCTTCTTCAGGTATTCAAGCGGATACCTGGACCTGACCTGCTCCGCGGAATCGATCTTCAGGAGTCCGTTGTCGCCCTTCTTCAGCTCGAGCTGGGTGGACGAGACGTCGCCCTTCGCCCACATCTTGAACCCGTCCTTTGCGCTCTCGAAAACGACCGAATCGTCCACTATGTCCGCATCCGAGATCCCTTCCTCCAGGACCGAGGAATCCAGTTCTATCTTCCCCTTGAACTCGAGCTGGTCTACGGGAGGCTTCTCGCTCGATATGTCCAGCAGGGGCACGTCGAACTTTCTCTTGCCCCTTCCTTCAAGGATTATCTCGAGCACGTTCGATTTTTCGTCCTTCTTCAGGGTCACCTTGTCGTCCGGCGCGATCCTTTTTATGATCGCCACGAGGTTCGAAAGGTTCAGACCCAGAAGCTCCTCCCCCTCCGCCTTGAAATCGTCAAATGCGGACGAAAGCAGCTTGAAGTTGACGACCGCTATCATGCTCCTGTCAGGGGACAGAAGGCTCAGGCCGTTGTTGTCCACCTTGAATATCCCCTCGTCCAGGATCTCCGCAATGATCGGAATCGAATTCTTTAACAGGTCGGTTTTGGTCAAAGTGATGTTGAACATGTCATAACCTCCTATAATATCGAATATTGTATTCAATTATTATTAAGCTTTATAATTTTATCTTTCCATCTCCCGGACCTTTCTGTAGACCTCCAGGTCCAGCCCGCTCATGTCCTGGATGACCTCCCCCTGTATTTCGAAGTCTTCCTGGAGGGGAATGACCCTTCCGATCACCCTGACGAGCTTTTTGGCCTCCTCCTTTACCGGCTCGCTGAAGGTTATCTGGACCTGTCCGGTCCCGTCGTCAAGGACGATGGTCTGGCCCTTCTTGTCCAGTATCGTCCCCAGAAGGCTGATCCTGACGTCTTCGTTCGACACTTCCGAGATGTTTTTTTCAATGGCGGGCAGCCTTCTCATGGATTTCATGTCTTCTTCTGCCATAATACTTCATTCGGTCTTACATTTATAAACATTTATAGTAACCGGCGACAAATCATTATCATGAGGGGTGTGATATTAGGGCTGGCCGCGCTTCTGCTCCTTGCATGCCCGGTGCAGGCCCTTGACGATAACCAGTACTACACGATCAGCCTGGACCAGACGAGGGGATGCATATACATACTCCTTCCCCAGGACATGGGGATATCCTCCGTCAACAGGTCTACCGTGGCCATCCTGGAGGTGGAGTCCCCCTGGATAAGGCTCTCCTACAACAAGGTGACGCTGGAGCCCGGCGTCTCGGTAAAGGTCCCGGTATGTTTCTATCCCACGAGCATCAGGGACGGGGAATACGCCCGCTACAACATAAGGGTGTACAGCCAGTTCAACGAATATTCCAAATACGTCTCTGGGGGCATGTGCGTTTCGAATTATTCTGACGTCGATTCGGGGGTCGAGGTAATGGAAGGCGAGGATATCTGCGAAGTGATGAGCGACAACTCGGACGTTTTCGACATCCAGTTCAAGGAGGAGAAATCGGTAGTCGGCCCGGGAGAGAGCGTCTACAAGACGATCTACGTGACCTCTTATGCCGACGTGGACGTTCAGGTGAGCCTTCAGACGGATCTCGACAACGACTTCTCGGGCACCGTTCTCGGCCTGGACGAGACCCATCCGGTCGCCGCCAACAGGTTCCTGGTCACCGCTCCGGACAAGGAAGGGAATTACACCATGAAAATGACGGGCAGGATAACTGGATGCTCGGGAAGCTTCTGCTTCAAGGAGGCCGAATCGGTAATAGAGGTGAGGGAAGGGGCTTCCATGGAAAGCTATACGGCCACGGTCGTCCCGAAGAACATCAACGTCAAGTCAGGGAACCCGGCCGATTACAGGGTCATAATAACCAATTACGGCCCGGAACAGGATTTCACCGTTTCCGCAACCAGCTACCCGTCTCTCGAGATCGACCCCGGAACAAAGAGTCTCTCGGTCGACACGGACGAGGAGGAGACCGTGCGTTTCGACGTGACTCCCCCCTCCGGGGACAAGGAGCTGTACAGGCTGGAGTTCGAGGTGAGCACGGACGATTCGAATGTCATCCTGGAGTCCTACCTTACCGTTGGGGAGCTGTTCACCGACGCCATGAGGAACCTCGAGCAGGCAAAGGAAGAAGTCGGGGACGATTCCTTCGACGAGGAGGCCGATGACATCTTCAGCAACTGGAAGAATTCCTACGAGAACAGCAGGTACGGGGAGGACATCGAGGATTACGAGGAATTCAGGGAGGACCTCGAGGAATCGAAGGAGAGACACGAGAGCGGCGGGAACGGGGGAAACAACGCAAGCACCGGAAACGGGGAAACACCGCCTCCCGGCGGATTCGACTGGACCCTGGTGATAATCCCGGTCGTTATCGTGGCGGCCGTCATCCTTTTCATAGTGTATAAGAAATCGAGGGTAGTGGACAAGTACGAATATCCCGATTTCCAGTGAACCGATTTATAAGGTGAATACAAAATTCTCTTATGAAAAACACCTTCCTATTCGTGCTTTCGGGGGAGCACCCGACCCTTCCCCTGGCCGAGCTGGAGGCAGTGATAGGAACCTATTCGGATTATGAGATGCTGGATTCGAAGGATAACCTGGCGGTCTTCAGGACGAGGAGGGGGGGAAACAGATTCATAAAAGAATTGGAGGAAAGTCTGGCGCTTACGCACAAGATATTGAGGTTAATCGGCATTTCAAATGAAACGGGCATCCTTAATCTCATGAAAGAATTACCGAGAATAGGGATGCCCTATCGCGTGAGGGTGCATCTTGATCATTCGAAAGGTGAGACCGAGAACATGGAGAGGCAGATCGGGGGACTGGTGCGTAACATACTTATCAAAAACGGGCAGAACCCGGTGGTCGACCTGAAGAACCCGAAGACCTCCCTGGAGTTCTTCTTTTGCGGGGAAAACCTGTACTGCGGGATCCTCCTGAGGGAAATCGACAAGAAGGGATTCAGCGAAAGAAAGCCCCTGAACCGGCCCTATTTCAGGCCGGTCTCCATGGACCCGGGGACGGCGAGGTCGATGGTCAACCTGGGAAGGACAAGGAAAGGAAGGGTACTCGACCCCTTCTGCGGCACCGGGGGAATCCTTATCGAGGCGGGACTGAGCGGACTGAGGGTATACGGGACGGACAGGGACCCTGAAATGGTTGAAGGCACGAAAAGGAACCTCGAACACTTCGGAATCAAAGGGGACATCACGGAAGGCGATGCCATGAAACTGGGGGAGCATTACGGAAGTAACTTCTTCGACCTTATAGTCACGTGCCCTCCATACGGCAGGCTCTCTTCCCTCAAGGGGGAAAGCATGGGGGATCTTTACCGGAAAAGCACTGAATCTATGGAAAGGGTACTCAAGAAGGGAGGTTTCCTGGTGATTGGAGCCCCAACTAATATTAATATAAAGACAAATATGCAATTAATTGAAATCCATAAGGAGAGGATCAACCGATCCCTTTCCAGAAACATTATGGTATTCAGGAAATAAGGAGTGATACGATGAAGGCATTGTTTTTCGTGCCATCGGAGAACTATTCAAAGGCCAGGAACGCGGTGGAGACGGATGATCTTATCTCAAGGCAGACCATAAATTTCAGGGAAAGCAGGGCCCTTGGGTTTGATAAGGAAGGATACTATCTGGAGATTGACGGAAGCGAGGATTCCATCTCAAAGGCCAGGGAGGTCCTGGAGGAAACCGGAAAGGAGATTACAGGAAACGAGAAGGACGAAGTCCTGAAAAAGATCAAGGAACAGGAAGACAGCGCGGCGGAAGGCTTCGGTTCACTCTTCGGATAGGCATAACGGATGACAGCTTTATATAAAAATAAGGCTGTCAAACAAATAGGTTGACGTACACGAAGTATGCGTCTTTCATGTATTCGCGCTGGTAGTCTAGCCTGGTAGGACACAGTCATCCATTGGTGTATGCTTGCCAAGCCTGTAACCCGGGTTCAAAAGACGTTTGAAGCAGGTTTTACCTGCTTCAGTCTGAAGTTCCCGGCCAGCGCATCAATCCTTTTTTAAAAATTATAACCCATTCCGAGCACAAGCTTATTCTCCAGACCCTGGTTGTCGAGCTCCCCTCTTGTGAACAAATAAAGTTTTTCTTTCAGGTATTTCTGCAGTTCCCCTTCAATGTACAGATAAGGTTTTCCCGGGCCGAACTTGCACTCAACGCCCGTATCCAGTACCATTCCCTTGGAAAGTTCCTTATCGAAAAACATGTTGTACATGATTTCTTTCAGATCGCTTGTCAAATACATCCTCCCTCCGCCCAGTATTTTTTTCGGTATGGTGTAATTTTTCATTCCTACCTTTGCATCCTTCAGTATGAGTTTACCATCCCTTTCCCCGATTTTTGCAATGATCATCGGTGCATGTGAGGAATCGGCCGGATTTAACGTTATCTCATTCCTTGCGTAAAAATCATCATGGAGAGAAATATCATTCTGAAACATTTCGTAAAGCCCTTTATATTCGAGGGCATCACCCATCTGAATTTTTGCTATAGCCCTGTCTTTGATATTTTCGTTTGTGGTCATTCCTGCCTGGATGGTGACCGGATCAAGTTTTATGAAAGGATCGCCTGCATCCACATTACTGAACAATCCAATGGATGAAATTATTAACAACCCGCATACGACTTTGACGATTTTATTCATATTATCACTTATAAGTAGTATAGAATAATATATAAAAATTATTTCAAGAAATTTTAATAAAAAGTAATATTTATAAATAATAATACAAAATATTAAAAATGGAAGTGAAATTAGACAATTGGGACAGGAAGATACTTTACGAGCTGGACAGGGATGCCAGCATAGGCCTCAAGAAAATAGCTGTCCTTGTCGGAAGGTCAAAGGAATTCGTTTCCTACAGGATAAAGAGGCTCGAAAAGGAAAAGG
Organism: uncultured archaeon; assembly: GCA_964516855.1. GTDB lineage: Archaea > Aenigmatarchaeota > Aenigmatarchaeia > QMZP01 > QMZT01 > CAZEXF01. The sequence goes on from CAZEXF010000023.1 coordinate 6,908, forward strand.
TGATAAATGGCTATACGGCGATAGTTGACATGTCCAAGCTGGGTTATCTCATTTTCAGAATATACCTCAGATTCCAGAACACCTGTGACGAGAGGGTAAAGGAGATCGTGGATTACCTCAAGGAAGAGGACAGGATATGGACCATTGCCCAGCTGCACGGGAGATGGGATTACGCATTCTTTATCGGCATAAAAAACGTTCAGGATTTTCACGAGGTCTGGAAGCAATTCCTTTTCAGGTTCAAGGAGAACATAAATGAAAGCAGGATAGCGATTTATTATCCGGTTTACAATTTCAACAAAAGATTCTTCATGTCCCAGAGGCATAAAGTCGTGGAGAGGGTGATAGGAACCGGGCCTCTGGAGAAGGTGGATGGCCTGGACATGAAAATAATAAGGACATGGGGAGTGGATGTCAGGCAGACTCCTTCCGAGATAGCAAAGAGGCTCAAGACCTCCCCCAAGACAATTTCCAGCAGGATAAAGATGCTGAAGAAAAAGAAGATAATAGTAGGCTGCAAGGCCGACATAGGACAGGACAGGCTGGGCTATCAGGGATACAGGGTCGATCTCTGCCTGAACAGTACTGAAAAGGAAGATGAGCTTTTCGCTTACTGCAAAAACCATCCCAGCATATACCAGATCAATGATTCCATAGGAGGAGCGGATTTTGAGATCGAGATGATTGTGAAGAACCTTCAGGAACTGCTTGAAATAATGAATGAGATGATGGTCAGTTTCAAAGGATCGATAAGAAATTATGAATATTTCAGCTTCCTTGTATTCCCGAAACTGAGCATCGTTCCTGACTGACGCTCTTGGGAAATGTGAAATATTTCAACAATTGACGCGGCGTTTATAATCTTTTTATACCTTCTGAATCAAATAATTAACATGGCTGACGATAAGAAGGAGAGGGCACCGCCAAAGAGAGGCCCGCCCATGGACCTACCGCCGCCGCCTTTGCCGAGGGGGATGTCAAGGCCGGGCCCGCCCCCGGTGCCCGGGAGGAATTCGAGACCCCCTATGAGAACTCCTTTCATGGCGCCGCCAAGGAACAACCCTCCGAGACCCGTTCCCAGGGCTCCGCCGGAGCCGGAAAGGGAGATGGAAAGGAGGACGATTCCGGTCCCGCACGGAGGGGATTCCCCGCCGCTTTTCATCAAAATCGAAAAGTACAGGGAAGTGGTCAGGCACCTCGTGGAAGTCAAGACCTACATGCTCAACCTCAGGGACGCCCTTGACGTCATCGCCGACGTCAACAAGGAGATCGAGAACGGGATAGACATAGCGAGAAAGACCCTGGACGAGCTGAACGTGACCGTCACGAACCTTGACTCTTTCATAGTGAGGCCGGAGTCCATCGAAGATCTCACCGAGTCCTTCGAGGGGGAGGGCGGTGAAAGGGACGAATCCTATGCGAAATCCCGGGAGCTGGAAGGCTACGTCAAGGACGTTTACGGCCAGCTGGAGAAGCTGAAAGGCCAGCTGAGGAACATTTCTTAAATATATAAAAACTATTTCATTAACTATAACATCGTATGACAGCTTGTATCTTAAGCCCGAGCTGTCTTCCGAAACTTAGCGGGGGTAGCCAAGTGGTCAAACACCGGGGCCAAAGGCGATAGAGTGGTCTTGAACGCTGATTCAGGATGACGTCGTTGCTCAAGACCTATTCACTTAGCGGTTTCGCGTGAGAGAAACGCCCGAAACCGGGGAATGTGTTCCAGGGTTCGAATCAGCCCTTTTCTTCCCAGAAGAAAAGGTTTGAGATCCCAAAAGAAGGGGTCTTCATAGGGAATCCCTGCCCCCGCATTCTAACTTCTTTCAAGAAGAATTTCGATCAAGAAGGAACTTCACTTCGCAAGCTTCGCTCGATTCCAAAGGGAATACTTCCCTTTACATTTTGACAAGCGGAACGACAGTGGAGCGTGCAGACGCGTCTGCTTTCGATCGAGCGTTTTGGATAAAAGGCTCGAATCCCTGCCCCACACTCCCGTTTATACCGTGGGATAAACTTTTTAATCATCGCCTCTTACAATAATCATGGCGGAAAAAAAGCTGATCGGTAGGATTACCCATTACTTCGACAAGATCGGAGTGGCAGTGATCGAGCTTTCTGACACCCTGAAGGTGGGGGAGAGCATCTCGATAGAGGGCGCCACCACCAATTTCCAGCAGAAAGTGGATTCGATGCAGGTCGAGCACAAGAACATAGAAGAGGCAAAGGCGGGGGACCAGGTAGGAATGAAGGTGACCGACAGGGTCAGGGAGCATGACCAGGTCTTCAGAGTAGCCCCGGAGTGAATTCTTAAAGAAACGGAAGCGATAATCAGATGTATTAATATATCTATATAGTTAATATAGGGCCGGTGTCTTTCGAAATCCGTCACATATTTAAACCTACATGTATCGTAAATGTTAATATGTATTCGCTGATCATATCGGAAAAGCCGAGCACCGCAAAAAGGATCGCCCATTCTCTCTGCGACAAGGGAAAGCCCAGGATGGTCAAGAAAAGGTCTTCCTACTGGTTCGAGTTCAAGAGGAAGGGGAAGGAGATCAGGGTGGCTCCGGCAGCGGGACACCTCTTCGTTCTGAGCGAGACCAATTCCAAGGCGAAGTGGACATATCCCGTTTACGACACGGTATGGAAACCCGTTTTCGACATATCCAGGGCCGGGAAATTCACGAGAAGCTATTTCGAGAACATAAAGGAGCTGGCCGGGAAAGCGAGCGAGTTTTTCAGCGCGACGGACTTCGACATAGAGGGCGAGGTGATATTTTTCAACATCCTTAACCAGATATGCGGGCTGAAAGACGCGAAGAGGATGAAATTCTCCACTCTTACCAAAGACGAGCTGGTTGACGCTTTCGAGAACGCCTCAGACCACCTCTTTTTCCCGATGCTGGAGGCCGGCCTCGCCCGGCACAAGATGGACTATCTCTGGGGCATAAACCTTTCGAGGGCTCTCACCCTGGCGCTGGAGCACGTGGGGGGATACTGGACGCTGTCCACCGGAAGGGTGCAGGGGCCGACCCTCAGGATAATGCACGACAGGGAGATGGAAATCCGGAAGTTCGTGTCAAAGCCCTACTGGGAGATTTTCCTGAAGGGGAAGATGGAAGGAAAGAAGATAGAGGCGATGCATAAAGAGGGGAAGTTCTGGGAAAAGAAGAAGGCAGAGGACGTGAAAAACAGGTGTGCCGGGAAGGTGGCGACCATCGAATCAGTCGAAATCTCGGAACACAAACAGATGCCGCCTTTCCCTTTCGACCTGACCTCCCTGCAGAGGGAGGCCCACTCCCTGTTCGGATACTCCCCTAAGATGACGCTGGACGTTGCCCAGGGGCTTTACGAGAAGGCCCTTATCTCGTATCCCAGGACATCCAGCCAGAAGCTTCCCCAGAAGCTGGGCCTGAGGAACATACTGAATCAGATATCAAAACAGGGGGAATACGGCGAACTCTGCAAAAAGCTCCTTTCAAGGTCCTCGCTCAGGCCGAACGAGGGCAAGAAGACCGATCCCGCCCATCCCTCGATATTCCCGACCGGCAACAGGCCGGGCAAGCTCATCGGCTACCAGAAAAGGCTTTATGATCTCATCGTCAGAAGATTCCTCGCGGTTTTCGGAGAACCCGCCCTGAGGGAAAGGATGAGCGTCAGGATAGACGTCGGCGGGGAGATTTTCCACACCTCCGGGGTCAGGACGATACAGGCCAACTGGATGGAATTCTACGGAAAGCACGCGAGATTCAAGGAGCAGATCCTTCCCAGGATGGAGAAGGGAGACAGTGTTTCCGATCCGAAAATCGAGATGCTGGACAAGGAAACCGCCCCTCCCAAAAGATATTCCCAGGCCTCGATCCTCAAGATAATGGAAGAGCTGAACCTGGGAACGAAGGCGACGAGGGCGCAGATAATTTATACCCTTTACGAAAGGGATTACATAAAGGAGAACTCGATACAGGTGACTGCACTGGGGTCTTCGGTCGTCAAATCCCTCGAGCACTACTGCCCTGAAATAATTTCGGTCGAGCTCACGAAAACATTCGAGGAAGACATGGAGAAGATCCAGAAGGGGAAAAGGAAGAGGGAAGAGGTCATACTGGAAGCCCAGGAACAGCTCGACAAAATCCTGAAGACATTCAAGGAGAACGAGAAAAAGATAGGAGAGAAGCTGAAGGAGGGCATCAGGGAGTATGAGAGATCGATCACTTACGTGGGGAAATGCGAGAAGTGCGGCGGAGAGCTCCGGATAATGCACTCAAAGGCGTCCGGCAAGAAGTTCGTGGGATGTTCGAACTATCCCGAGTGCAGGCACGGTTTCCCCCTCCCGCAGAAGGGCAAGGCGAAGGCGACCGACAAGAAATGCCCCAACTGCGGGCTCAACTTCATCGAGGTGAAGCAGTGGGGAAGGAGACCGTGGATGCTCTGCGCAAGGTGCGGATTCGCCAGCAAGATCAAGCCGAAGGAATATCTGGACAAGCTGGAAGAAAAGGGCGTGGAGATAGCAAGGGTCACCCACCTGCACAAAGGGAAGGGGGATCCCAGGAAATTCCCCGCCGCTAAAAAATCCTGAAACCGGAAGGCTTTATCCCTTCTTCCACTATCATGAATTTTGCGCTTTTCCCTTCAGGTACCGACCTGTGCTTGACTACCGAGGCCCGTCTTTCGCTCAGCGTTCAAGTGG
>CAZEXF010000024.1:0-11270 GCA_964516855.1 uncultured archaeon
AAAGGTTACGGAAGAGATGAAAGAGGAAATCAAGACATATGAAGTGACAAAATACCATAATCTGCCATGCGGACCGGACGTAATGGATTCGGATGAGGTAATTATTGTTGAAGGCAGGGCAGACGTGATAAACCTTGTGAAATACGGAATCAAGAACGTTATCGCGATAGAGGGAAGTTCAATACCCGAGGCCATTGTGAAACTCACCAAGGAGAAAATCACGACCGCATTTTTCGATTCGGACAGGGGTGGCGACCTGAATCTGAAAGGTGTGCTTTCAATGGGAGATATCGACTTCATCGCCCAGGCCCCGGAGGGGAAGGAAGTCGAGGAGCTTTCTAAAAAAGAGGTTTTCAAGGCCCTCAGGGACAAGATCTCTGTTTCGCAGTTCAAGCTGGAAAAACCGCAACTTTTCAAGAAAAGACCCGGTCCCTCTCCAGTAGCCGCACGAAAACCAGATTCTTCTTCAAAGGAGACTAATAAAACAGAGATTGATTCAAAGCAGATGGAAATCTTCAAAAAAACACTTGAAGAACTGGTAGGCACCAGAGCCGCATGCATATTCGACTCAAGTTTCAACCTTCTGGGAAAGGTCCCTGTCAAGGAATTGGAAAACGTACTGAAAACTGTTGAGAATCCCTTTGCGGTAGTTTTCGATGGAAAAATCGACTACAAGCTGAATTCACTTGCAAAGCGTAAGGGAATCAAATACCTGGTCGGGATGGAAAAGGAAAATCTGAAGTCCAGTGTCAATCTGCTGTCTCGCAACAGCTTTTAATTCAGAATGGAAACCTGATCGCGTATCGGGATGACCTCAGTCTCACCTTCGTATATTTCGACATATCCGATTATATTGATTTCAACCCCGTTTTCAATCCGGTTCACGTCAATCCCCCTTATTTCCAACAATTCAAGCGTATCCTCCCATATGACAACCTTCACGTCACCCGATCCGTCGTCCAGATTGAAAAAAAGATGACCTTTATAGCTGTGTAAATTTTTCACCATACCGGACACATTCACGGTTCTCCCGGTCCATTCACCATCTATGTCACCTATGTTCACATGAACAGAGTGAACATTGAGGGTGAACAAATAAAGGGCACATAAACTAATAACAAGGCCAATTATACATATCTTTGAAATGGTTTTTTCATTCATTCAGCTGACCCACCCAATTTCCAGGTATGCACATCTTCATATACCGGACCCTCTGGAGTGAGTGTGCTTTTTTTCAGCTTGAATTCTTTCACGGCCATTTCACCAATATTCACGGATTCGTTCTCATTCAGCCATTCCAAAAGCAACTCCGAATTCCTACCGGATTTTACCCTTCCAATCGTGACATGAGGTGATATATTATCCGGTCTGAACATGGTCTTAAGATACATGTTGATATTATTGCAAAGCAGATTGAGTTTATCCAGCCCCGAACCGACACCCACCCAAACAGTTCTTATACGCCTCCCTTTACCAAAATATCCAATCCGTGAAAAGGATATTTTAAATTCACCGGGGAAAGCCGGTCCCATTCTCATCTTTCCTAGTTTTTTAACGGTAATTTCATCTATTTCACCCAGAAATTTCAATGTGATGTGAAGATTTTCCCTTTTTACGTATCTTATGTGAAAGTCACGCCTTTGTAGTTCATCAACCCTTTCCATGATACGCGACTTTATTGCCTCATCCAGATCTATTGCGATGAAACTTCGCATAAAAATAATTTGAATAAGGGAAATAAAAGAGTTTCACATCATATATTTAAGTATTTACATTCAATATATGAAAATATGAAATCAAGATCCGGTTCGTATGAACAATCAGTGAAATTGTTCAACTGGGAAATGAACCCGTTCAATTTTCGCATTTTACCAGACCTGTTTGTGGGGTACTCCGATGAACTGGAGAAGTTAACTGAAGTGGTCAGGTCTAATGAGAAATTTTCACTTCTGCTCGGTCCCACGGGATCGGGCAAAACAACACTACTGCGTCATATATTGTCCAAATTCGGAGATTCACACGGAACAATCTATCTGCCAAAACCCCCGAAAAACCCGCAGGACCTAGTTGAAATACTGAACAGGTTCACTTCCAAAGGAATCCTCTGCAGATTATTTTCACGTAAAAACAACATTAACCTCTACAATCTCAGTGAAAACGTGAACAAAAAAATGAAGAAAGGAAGGATAATCATGCTTGTTGATGAAAGCCATGAATCCTCGGTTGATACACTGGAATGGTTGAGAACTATAACAGACCAGGTGGACAATCTCGGAATTGTGCTGGCCGGTCTACCGGTTTTAGACAACGTTCTAAGGGAAAATCTTGAAACATTCATGTTAAGGGTAAACATGAAAATAGAACTGACGAATCTCACGCGCTCCGAAACACGTGAACTTATCAAAAAAAGGATTGAATGGGCAGGCGGAGATGACGTGAAACCATTCACGTCGGAAGCTATCGACTTCATATACGAAAAAACCAGCGGTTTCCCCCGTGAAATTATAAGGATATGCAATGAACTGGTTAAGAGCGCCGTCAAGAAAAACATCTCCACGATCGATTTGAATTTTCTTAAAGAAACAGAAGCAGGTTCGGCTCCGATCAGGAGAATGCAGATGGGTTCAATTGAGGATCTGCCCCAGAGACAAAGGGAAATTTTAAACCTAATCGGAAAAAAAGGGGAAATGAGCCCGTCAGAAATAGTGGAAGAACTGGATGTTAAGGAGTACAAGGACAAGCCCAATGCCATACGCTCCGTTAACAACATCCTCAAAAGGCTGCTTAAAGAGGGAATGTTATTGAGAAAGGAGAAGGGAAGAAGCTACAAATACACCCTTTCAGAGAAAATCAAAACATTCATGGTAAACGCATAATTTTTAATACTTTGCTCTCATTATATAATGTATCCTAAAGGAGGGTGTGTAATATGGATGAAAGGGTAAGAAGCAGACAACTTGTAGGAAAGGTTTTGGTTTCAGAAGAAACCGGAAAGAAGTTCGGAGTAATCGGGGATCTTGACTACATAGTGGAATCAGGAGAACTAATAAACATAGTCTTGGTCGAGCCAACGAAGCACACATCTGAACTTAATCTCCAGGAGGATGACAAGGGACGTGTTCTGGTTCCTTTCTCTGCAGTCAAGTCAGTCGGAGATTTTGTCATTGTAACAGAGAAGGACATAGTTTAAGCACTTTTTGTTCATTTTTATTCATATCTATAAATATAAATTTGACCCCGTCAATATAATAAGTATGAACAATAAAAAATTCTATAAAAATACATATTCAAACGTTATAAAGATATTTAAATGCTTAAAAAATGCTGAAAAGGAAGAAAGCGGCTTTTTAACCGTTTCAAAGATATCTAAACTTACAAAACTACACAAATGGACCGTCTCAAGGACACTTGACTTGTATATGCAGCCATTCGTTGAAATTGTTGTCCCTGAAGGCTTTGAAGATGTCGGTTTACATATCAAATTCATCCGCCTGAAGAATCCTGATATACCCGAGAATCGCGTTCTCGACCTGATGAAAACGAAAAAATTGCTTGTAGGCGACTAAACACTCACTTTTTAATCCCTAATGCCGTCAGTCAGAACCCTGAAAACGGCCTCACCTTCGGGCATGGAGGGCGAATCGATAAGTTTCGCGATTCTTTTCTCGCCTTTGGACTTTCTGAGATAGACCCTGAAGGTAGCCTGATGTCCGAGAATATGACCGCCTATCGGAGCCGTGGGATCGCCAAAAAGCACGTCTGGTCTTGACATCACCTGGTTGGTGACATAAACGGCCAGATTGTGGACATCCGCCAGTTTTTGCAATTGATGGAGATGCCTGTTGAGCTTTTGTTGCCTGTTTGCCAGTGTACCCCTTCCGGTGTAATCGGACCTGAAAGATGATGTAAGGGAATCCACAATGATAAGCCTCACGTTCTCCTTTTTTATCACATCCTCTGCCTTTTCAGCGAGCAATACCTGATGGTCTGAGTTGTATGCCCTTGCAACAAATATGTTTTCCATGGCCTTTTTCGGGTCGACACCCAGGCTTTCTGCCATATTCCTGATTCTTTCCGGCCTGAAGGTCTGTTCAGTGTCAATAAAAACGACCTTTCCCCCGCTCCCTCCCTTGTCTACAGGGAGCTGTGCCGTTACCGACAGCTGATGCGCGAGCTGGCTCTTGCCTGAACCAAAAGCACCGTGAACTTCCGTGATGGCCTGCGTTTCTATTCCTCCTCCGAGCAATTCGTCCAGGGCCTTTGATCCTGTCGTAATCTTTCCTATTTTCTCCCTTTTCTTAAGGATACTGTTTGCCGTCTCGAAGCCCATTTTCAGTTTGGCTCTCGCATCCGCTATGATCTTACTAGCGGTTTCGGTTCCTATGCCGACTTCAGCCGAAAGATTACCTGCTGATGAGGCAGCAATTGCCATTAAAGTATCATAACCGCATTCCTTGAGTTTTTCCGCGGTTTTTTCACCCACACCTGAAAGTTCCGCAATCTTTGGATCCGCCATAACATCACCTCATTATATTTCGAAACAATACTTATATAGTCACCATTTCTTCGGCCATTTTCGATATCTCTTTTTTCACATCAGGTTCACGGACTTCATTGACAACGAACTCCAGCCTTTCCGTGAAACTGTTCATTTTCACGCGGCCGGTGAATATGAACTCCTTGCCAATCACATTCACTTTGTCGTACATGTCAAGGGGGTTTCCAAGATACATTTTTTTCAGGTTCACTGACTTCTCTCCGATAATCTGCTCCGCGACTTCCCTGAAGAAAACGCTTCGGATGTTTCCTGTGCCGTCATCTATGACTCCGGATATAACCATGTTGTATTCGGGTTCCATCTTGCCGTGCTCCCTGCAGTACCATCCGTCATCCCTGCGTTCAATCCTGGAATTGCATTCAGGGCATACCTCGTAGAAAGGGCTCCTTCTGTATATCTGGACAACGGTGGCCCTTGTTTCATTGAAATCCCCTTCCCTGAAATCGTAAATACTCTTTTTTCTCACGGCCTGCTCATCCTGAATGACCTCCATCTCCTTCGGTATGTCCGCATCCTTTTCGTCCAACCTTTCAATCTTGCCGGTATTCCCGAGCCTGAGCTCCAGATTACCCCTCTTGTCTTCCTTCACGAAACCTCCTTTAACCCTGATGACGTCCCCTTCCTTTATCCCCAGATCTTTTATCAGACCTGTGTCATCGTTCCAGAGAGAAAACCTTATAGTAGCGGTCCCGTCACCGATCAAAAGGTTGGAAACAGACCCCCTTTTCCCGTTTCTCTCAAAGTCCCTCGGCTCGAAGATTTGCATAACCCTCCCGGTCAGATCAACGGATCTCATCCCGGATATGACGCTGCTGATTTTCAGGTCCCTTTTTGTTTCCTTCAGCAGAGTGACCCCGAGTTCCTTCCCCACTATGTAGGCGGCACCCTCGGGGGAAACCAGACCGGAGAGCTCATCCTGCTTCTCATCAACCATTTTCCTAAGCTCATCCTTACTGTTGCCCGTTTTTTTTGAAATCTCATCCAGAATCTGATCAAATGAAAACATAGTTTAAAATGGAAAAGAAAATATATAAGTATATCTCACTCAATGACCTTTAGACCGGTGGTCGATTCCCATAGCTTTTCAACGCCCTTTTTTGTTACCGTTTTATACGGAGGGAGATTGTTGTCCACCCAGTCCATGATGGTCTTTTGATTCTTGTAATACATATTCACAAGTTTGCAGACCTCGTTGAAATTCACCACCTTGAATTTTTTCATCCATCTCAGGACCCTGGACCTCTTCTCTATCTCGTTCCTGACCTCGGACTGTGAGATCCCCTTTTCATATGATATCTTCTTCATGAGATACGATTCTTCGATCTTGTTCCCGAAACTGTCGTTGGAGGGTATCCAGGAAAAGGATTTTAGCGTATGGGCCGTTCCCGTTTTTGGGTCGACCGATTCTATCTCAACTATATCCTTGACCCTTCTTGCGGATTTCCCCTTTTCCCTGGCATGCGTCATGACGATGACCAGATCGAGGGTTTCAACAAGACTCGGCGAAAGGTCTATGGGAGAGGTTTCCAGCCTCTTGATCACATCCTCGATAGAACCCGCATGAATGGTTCCTATGGAGGCATGGCCGCTTGCCATGCCCTGGAACATTACGTAAGCCTCCTTTCCCCTGACCTCTCCGACTATCACATAGTCGGGATTCTGCCTGAAGGATTCCTTCAGAAGCTCGAATAGCGTTACCTCTCCGTATCTTTTCCCGCCCTCCCCGGGAATGCCGAATCCCATTCTGGATACGGAAGGGATCCAGTTTTCATGGGGAAGGTTAAGCTCCCTCGTATCCTCTATGCTCACTATCTTGTCCTCTGGGGGGATGAACATGCTTATGCTGTTAAGGAACGTGGTCTTTCCTGTAGACACCCCGCCGCATATGAGAACCGAGGCCTTGGACTCCACCGCCATCCAGATGTAGGCCAGCAGTTCAGGGGAGGCGGTGCTGAAATTAATTATGTCAACTGGAGAATACGGTTCCACCCTGAATTTACGAATCGAGAAGGTGGGGCCCTTGGTAGTTACATCCTTGGCGAGGGTGGCCTGCACCCTTGAGCCGTCGGGGAGAGAGCCGTCGAGAAGGGGCTTCGCATAGGATATATACCTTCCGCATCTCTCAGCGAGTTTGATGACAAAATTATTCAGATACTCTGCGTTCCTGTATTCGATGTTTGTTTCAACGGAGCCGAATTTCCTGTGCACGACGTAGACGGGAATATCCAGACCCGAACAACCGATATCCTCTATATACGGATCATGCATAAGGCTCTCAATCTCGTTGAATCCCACAAAATCCCGGTAAATATAATAGGTTATCTTTGCATAACTGTCTTCCTTCAGCACGACCCCCTCATCCTCGAGCACGTCTACCAGTTTCTTCTGGATGTATTCGAATGTCTCGCCCTTCTTTTTTATTTCCGAAAGCTGGACATCCAACATGTCGAGGAGATCCCTTTTAACCATTTCGAGATCTTCTTTCTCCTTTTTCGTTAACTGGGGCTCGATCACCCTGTACATGAGGTTTTTCGTTTTTTGGTCCCATACGACGTTCGCATAGACGAAGGGCTCAAGTAAAGGGTATTTAATATCAAGCCTGGACGTCTCGATGTTCGGGAAGACTATCAGGTGCTTCGGCTCCTTTATAGAAATGGACGGATATCTGATCTTACCTTTACCTATCAGCCTATTGATTTTTTTTCTCAATATACCTCTAAGGTTCATTTTCTTCCCTTTTTGACTATCTTTCTGTGTCTGGCACAGGCAGGGCAAGCGTAGTATTTGGTACTGGAGAGCATCCCCCTTCTTCTCCCGAGTTCCTTCCTCAGCGAAGGATCGGATATGCCGAATCCCCTGTAAACGACGAACGTCTTATATTTGGGAACCTTCCTTCCGCAGAAACTGCACGTTACCGTGCTCTCCTTACCCCTGGTTTTCGTATGGCTCCATCCTCTTTTATAAAATCCCTTTTTTGTCATAATAACTCCTCTATATTATATTTTGTTACGCAATATAAATTGGATTTTTAAAAAGGTGTTGTTATCAACCCTTTATGACCCCGATCGGGACCATTCTCGCGACCTTTGACGATATCCCGGCCCCGTGAACAGAATCCACCACGGATTCCACGTCCTTGTATGCCAGCGGTGCCTCTTCCGCCAGACTCTTCGGGTGGGTTGCCTGGGAAACAATCCCCCTTTCAAGAAGCTCCTTTTTTATGTTCCCGCCCCAGAACTTCTTGATTGCCGCATGTCTGCTCATCGACCTCCCCGCGCCGTGGGCGGAACTTCCGAACGTCTTTTCCATGGCCGTGTCGGTGCCCTTGAGAAGGTATGATGAAGTCCCCATCGTCCCGGCTATTATTACAGGCTTATCCGGGAAGGACCTGGTGGCACCCTTCCTGTGGACGTACAAATTGCGGGTTTCACCCCCGACCTTGTGCTTCTCGTATTTTACGATGTTGTGGGCGATGGCGTAGAGGGTGTTCATTTCCATGTCCTCCCAGTTCCTCTTGAAAACCTTTTCAAAGACTTCCCGCACCCACTTGGTCATTACCGCCCTGTTTGTGAACGAATAATTGACCGCGGCCTTCATCGCAGCAAAAAAATCCTGCCCTTCCTTCGAATTGACAGGGGCACAGGCAAGCTGTCTGTCAGGAAGCCATATATTGTATTTCTTAACCGCCTGCTCCTGTATCTTGAGATAGTCGGTGGCTATCTGGTGGCCAAGACCCCTGGATCCGCAGTGGATCATGATCATCGCCTGCCCGCTGTCCTCTATCCCCCACTTCTTGGCGGAATCCGGGTCAAGCACCTTCGAGACCTCCTGTATCTCGAGAAAGTGATTCCCGGCCCCGAGGGTCCCGCACTGCGGGGCGCCCCTTTTCTTTGCCAGATCACTCACTTTCGAGGGATCAGCCCCCTCCATGTGCCCGTTCTCCTCGGTGTGCCCGATATCGTCCTTGGTCGCGTATCCGTTTTCCAATGCCCAGTCAAGTCCGTTACTCAATATGTCCTCAAGCTCATCCGGCTTCAGTCTCAGTCTTCCTTTTGCTCCTACCCCGCAGGGTATTTTATCAAACAGCATAGGGACAAGCTCTCTGGCCTTCTCTTTCACCTCGTCAGCCGTCAGGTTGGTGAGGATCAGATTGATCCCGCAGTTTATATCGAAACCGCACAGACCGGCGGATATTACCCCTTCCTGGTCATCAAATGCAGACACGGCCCCCATTGGCAATCCGTAGCCCCAGTGCATGTCCGGCAATCCGATCACCGGATTCACCACACCTGGCAGGCATGCCACATTGGTCAGCTGCTGCACAGCATCTTCCTCGATAGCATTAAGAATCTTCTGGTTGGCGATCAACCTTCCGTCCACATTCATCTCTTTCCGGGCGGATTTGGGCAATCTCCACTCGAAGTCATTGACCTTCTCTAATTTTTCTTTCATAATAATACCTCCTAAATATCCTGAATACGGAGCACAGAAACAGATTCTGTCTGCTTGTACCCGTTAACCCATTCAGAGGCTTTTCAGCATCTGACTATAAGCCGGGCACAGCTTATACTAATAGTTGTCCCTTCTCTTTATAAACTTATTGAAAAACCGGAACTTTCTTTGCGTCGTGTTATTGCTCATATGTCAAGACTCACGTTAACCTTGTAACCATCCCTGGTTTTTTCGAACCTGTATTTATAATTCGTGAGAGCCTTTACCACCGTTTCCCCCTTTGACGGGTCGGCCTCCTCGCCATAGATTCTCGCCTTGAGACGCTTTTCATTTATCTCCAGTATCTCGAACCTGGAAAAGAACATGACTTCAACATCAACCATGCTGATGATTTCCTGGAGCCAGTTGAACATCAGTTCACTCGCATTATCGCCTTCTGTCTCCACATCCCTGCTCTCCCCGGTGCCCACCCTTTCCGTCTGGCAGATTACCGAGGACAGGGCAATGGCCGCGTTCTCGAATACCTCTTTAAGATCCTTCCCGTAAGCCTCGAACATCACGTCCGAGGTCAGGTCGTCGATAAACCTGAATTTCATCTTTAACATACGATTTTTATACGTTATATACATTAATTAAAGAAAAATCTCACAGGCCACGTATGTCATACTTGTATATCATGTCCTGGGCTCCCTTGCACTGTAGCGACTGGATAACGAACTCGTAAAGGCTGGGGGTCACGTCGAACGTGTACGACTCTATACTCTGGGAATCCAGGGTGAAATTCCCCAGCCTGTAAGGGGTTGTCGTGGTCTGCTGGGTGGTCTCGTTCCTTTCGGTTATCCTTACAGAAAAACCGATAAGGTCGACATCCCCCGTATTGAAGACCTGAACGTTGAGCTGCTGGTTATTGGGATCGTAGTTTGCGGTCTGGATCAGTATGCTGGCCTTTGAACACAGTGACAGCTCTGACCGCTGCTGCTCCACGAACTGCGTTGCCCACCCGGCCAGTATACCTGCAACTATCATCGTGAAGGCTATCAGCATAATGACTGCAATCAAAGGGGATATTCCTTTTCTCATATTCATTCCTTGGTAATGTCGTTATTGACTATTTTTGCGAATGAGGGAGGACATTCATCGTTCAGCACCTTGATCTCGGTCGCCGTCATGGCAAGAGACGAATAGTCCCCCTCGGCACCGTCAACGTTCACTATTATTATCGCGGATCTTTGTTCACTGAGAGGTTCACTTGCCGTGACATTGGGGCTGATTTTTATGTCAGGCGAAGATGAATTGTAAAGTTTCACATGCGTGTCATTTATCAGCTGGACGCTGAAACCGTACAACCCAAGCTTTCCCATGTTTGTCAATTTTATGGTGAGGTTATTGTCGCTACTGGTGTATTTTGCCGAATCTATCCTGTACGTTGAATACGAAGAGCAGGAGCTTGCACCTCCTATTTCCTTGTTTACCCACTGCATGACCCACCCTGATATCATTACACCGACGGCCACGCTTATCGCGATCAGTATAACGGCGGCGATCACCGGTGAAACACCCTTCATTCCCATAATAATATGTTTGTCGAAGGCCTAATATATATTATATGAAAGGGTATATTTGTATTTTTCCTGTCAAGGCATGAATTGAGTTTGAAAATAAGTCAACCAGCGTATTTCCGGGAATAGTTTTAAAAAATGAACGTGACCATGAATAATAACTGGAAAGGTAATCAGATATGGCAGAAAGGATGGTTTATCTGTTTGATGAGGTGGAGAAAGGAAACACCTCCGAAAACATCAGGCTTCTGGGCAACAAGGGTGCCCAGCTGGCTGAGATGAAAAGAATGGGGGTACCCGTGCCTCCCGGTTTCACCATAACGACAAACGCATGCATATCCTTCTATAAAAACAGGATGAAATGGCCGGGCGGCCTGGAGGACGAGGTGAAAGAGAAGCTGAAAAAACTTGAGGAAAGGACAGGGAAAAGGCTCGGAAGCAGAGAAAACCCGCTTTTCCTTTCCGTCAGGTCCGGCAGCTACGTCTCAATGCCCGGGATGATGGACACCGTTCTCAACCTGGGGATGAACGACGAGACAGTCGAGGCCTTCGCCGGGCTGACAGAGGATCCCAGGGGCGCTTGGGACTCGTACAGAAGGTTCATCCAGATGTTCGGGGACGTGGTGATGGGGATAAAGCACGAAAAATTCGAGGACATACTCGAAAGGGTGAAAAATGAAAACAACGTCAAGTTTGATTAC
>CAZEXF010000025.1:0-11189 GCA_964516855.1 uncultured archaeon
AAGAGGAATCCGGACATAACGAAAGCGAATGTAAAGCTGGGATGGGAACCAAAAGTGGGACTGGAAGAGGGGCTCGGAAAGACCATAGAATGGTTCAAAAGCAAGGTGGGTGTAAAATGAAGGTACTGGTTACCGGGGGTGCTGGCTTCATAGGAAGCCATGTGGCCGAATTCTATGCCAAAAATGGGGAGGAGGTAAGGGTTCTGGACAACCTTTCCAGGGCATCCCTCCTCAAGAAGAACGAGCGTATATCCACTTACAACTGGAACCGCCTGAAGGAACAAAAAAGCATCGAGATGGTCAAGGGGGACATCAGGGACAGGGAGACGGCCGAAAGGGCCGCCAGGGACGCAGACCTTATAGTCCATGCCGCCGCCCAGACGGCCGTGACCACCTCTGTTTCGGATCCCAGGACCGATTTCGAAACGAACGCCCTGGGAACTTTCAACCTGCTGGAAGCAGCAAGGAAATCAGGGACATCCCCGACCTTGATATACTGCTCCACCAACAAGGTCTACGGGAACAACGTGAACACGATCCCTATAAGGGGAGGCGAAAAGAGGTATGAATTCTCCGATCCGGAATACGGGAAAGGTGTTCCCGAACGCTTTTCCACGGACCATTGTGAGCACACCCCGTACGGCTGCTCCAAATATCTGGCAGACGTTTACATACAGGACTATGCCCGGAGGGGAATAATCAATGCAGGGGTCTTCCGAATGAGTTGCATATACGGGACCCATCAGTTCGGGGTCGAGGACCAGGGATGGGTCGCATGGTTCACGATTGCGACCCTTCTTGGCAAGCCGCTGACCATCTACGGAGACGGGAAGCAGGTCAGGGACGTGCTTTTCATAGACGACCTGGTCAGGGCGTTCGATTCCTTCGCTCGAAAAGGGGGAAAAATTAATCATAATGTTTTCAACATGGGAGGGGGGATGTCAAATACCATCTCGCTCCTTGAACTGATCGATATCCTCGAGAAGCAGACCGGAAAGAAATCCGAGATCACGTATTCGGACTGGAGGCCGTCGGACCAGAAGGTCTATATCTCAGACATCTCCAGGGCGAAAAAGGTGCTCGGGTGGGAGCCAAAGGTGAGTCCGGCCGAGGGGATAGGGAAGCTCATCGGGTGGGTGAAGGACAATGAAAAGATCATCGGGGAAACGTTCAGGTAGGAAAACCGGAAAATCAGTCCCCATCCTAAATGAACTCGGAAGAAAGGACTGGATGGTCATACTTTTCATCACCCTTTACATATTCACCTTCTTCAAGCCTGTCGTCTCAGGGGACGGTTTCGGCTACCATGCCGTACTCGAATCCGTTTTTTCGGAAAACAGCCTGAATATGACCGGTCAGCTGAGATACAACGAAATAAGCGGCATGAAAATCATAAAATTCTACAACAGGACCGGAATCTACAACACCCACTACTTCTTCGGCTTCCCGTTCATGTCCTCCCCCGCCTACGTGCTCTCCCTTTACCTCGACGATTTCGAGGCTTTCCACATAAAGGACGGGTTCTTCCTGGAGGAGAGGGGAGACATACTCGTCCATATCGCCAGCATTCCCTTCACGTCGATCATCTTCTTCTACTCCGGCCTGTTCGCCTGCTTCTTCCTGCTGAAGAGGTATTTCTCAAGGGAAAGGGCATGGCTCGCAATCCTGATAATGTTCCTCTCCACCCCGATAATAAGGTATTCCGTCTATGACCTCTCCTATTCCCATGCGGCCGAGACCGGGCTGATGTGCATACTCCTTTTCCTCTTCTACAGGGGCTCCGGGAAGGAATACCTTGGGATAATCCTCGGGATGCTGACAGCGATGCATTACAGCAACATCCTTATCTTCGCTCCCTTCCTCCTCTACTTCCTCCTCAAGCGGGATTATTCCGGACTGACAAGGATTCTCGCGGGAATCGTTCCCTTCATCGTGGCGATCATGGTCTACAACACGGTAATATTCGGCGGCCCGCTGCTCACGGGATACCAGGGCGAGCTGGAGCGGTCCAGCCTCCTTCCGGTCCATATAGTCCAGTTCTTCACGGACCCCCACAGGAGCGTCCTCCTCTGGACGCCCGGTCTCTTCCTCTCGATTCCCGGACTCCTGCTGATGAGGGACGACAGGAAATGGGTCTTCCTTTTAATGATCCTGCTTCAGATTTACCTGATCAACTGCCACATCGGCTGGCACGGGGCATGGGGGTTCGGCCACAGGCATTTCATACTGTTCTTCCCGATATACTGCATCGGCTTCCTTGAACTGATAAAAAGGTTCCCGAAAATAGCCTACCTATTCTATGCCTTCGCGGCCTACACGACGCTCATGCATTTCATATTCCTCGTATACGTCGAGGAGCCCCTTTCCATCCTCCACCTCTGGTCAAAGGTGAATCTGCATGACATGTCAAGGTTGCCGGCAGGGATATACAGAAAAATAGGCATCGTGAGGTTCCTGATAGAGGTATAGATTTAAATGCTATGCCACCCCGGACTAAAGTCCGGGGAATTCGGGGACATAGCAGGATAGGGTTGTCTGGCTTTTGTCGTTAACGTATCGCATGACCTCGCTGATCTCGACGTCGCCGACACTCCTGAACTTGCCGCCCGCACCCCAGAATGATCCGCGCGGATAGCGTTTCATCATGTTGGGGAGAGAAATAGCTTGTTATCGGTCGCAATTCATCTCCGGCCTGAAGGCCGGAAGAATTCTTGCTCAGGCGTATTTAAATAAAAACCTATTTTCAATAGAATTCTTATGGAACGAGTTGCTGTATTCCAAGACAGGAAAATAAGTTATGATTCTAAACCTCCCTTCAATCCTGACAGGAGATATCCGGAGCTGGATTCCGAAATCGGAAGCAATAAATGTTACACTACAATAAGGGAAGTCTTCAGGATGATGGGGTTTGACAAAAAGAATTACGGTAAAGTCGGATGGAACCCCTTAAAACGATTCATATCTCCGGGCCAGAGAGTCCTCATTAAGCCAAATTTTGTCCAGGACTTCCATCCCGACGGGAGGGACATCTTTTCGGTGATCGTCCACGGTTCATTCCTCCGCCCGATTGTTGACTATGCATGGAAGGCACTTTCCGGGAAGGGGGAGATAATAATAGGGGACGCCTCTGAAACCTATGCCGATTTCGAAAAGGTGCTCGAACTGACCGGGACTCGTGAAATGGTGGAATCACTTTCCAAAAAGGGGATTAACATAAGGATCGAGGACTTCCGGAGGAAGATCACAATAAGGGAGAACGACATCATCGTGGGAGAGGTCGTAACTGATGCAGGTTACAGGATAATTGACCTGGGAAAGCAAAGCATGTTCAGAGGTTACCTGAAAAACCCGGGAAGGATTGCGGATGCCGATTACCGGCTCAAAACAGGATCGAAGCACCACGGGGAAAGGACAAACGAGTACTGCATCAGTCAGGAGGCTCTGAAAGCGGACGTGATAATAAACGTTCCCAAGCTCAAGACTCACAAGAAGGCAGGCATCACGGTCTGCATGAAAAACCTCATAGGCATAAATGCGGACAAGAACTATCTTCCCCATTACCTCTACGGGGACAGGTTCTGCGGAGGTGACGAGGTTCCCGACCCCGGATGCTTCGGTAGGATGACAATCAGGACAGCAAACGCTGTTGTCAGATACCTTGTCAACAGGCACACAGGAAAATTCTTTTCTATCCTCATGAAGCCGGTGAAGAAGGCAAAAAAGTCCGGAAAGGGCAAGGTACTGGATGACCTATACGGGATTATGGGGCACGATGTCCGGGCAGGATCCTGGCACGGAAATGACACCCTCTGGAGGACCATAATCGACATAAACAGGGCAATCATGTATTCCGATGTCAGCGGAAAAATGAAAGACGATAAGCAAAGAAGAATGCTCTGCATTGTGGACGGTATAACAGCAGGGGAGGGGGAAGGTCCGATGGAAACCATTCCCAGACACTGCGGTATTGCCATTTGTTCAGAGAATCCGGTGAAATGCGATATTGCTGCCGCTAGGCTGATGGGATTCGATCCCAGGAGGATAAAATCAGCTGAGAATTCCTTTCAAATCAAGAAATACCCTCTTGCAAAAGGCAGGGATTTCACAATTGTTACAAACAACCCGGACTGGAAGCGCTCCGTAACCTACGATAAATCGCTGAAATTCATCCCCCCCAAGGGATGGAAGGGGCACCTGGAGGCTAAGAATGGAGTATAAGACGTCGCATTTCCTTCATCCTCACCTGATACTGAAAAACAAGAAGATTTTGGATGAGGCCGAATACGACAAACAGAAACTTGACCTGGAGATGGTAAGGCGGCTCAGGTTGCTTGTCAAATACGCAGATAAGATACCCTATTACAGGAAATTGTTCAGGAATTCAGGAATCGGAGATATGAGAAGAATCAGCCCTGAAAAGATATTCTCTCTCCCTGTTCTGACAAAGGACGACGTCAGGGAGAACTTCCGGGATCTCCAGATCAGAAACAAGAGGGGCCTCCATTCCACCATAAGCCACACCAGCGGATCCACCGGGACTGCCCTGGAATTCTACCAAGACAAGTACTCCAATTCAATGGAATTCGCCGCACTGTGGAATTTTTACCAGAGAACCGGGTTCAGGCTTTTCCGTGACAAGTTCGTGGACATGAGCGGAAGGACAAGATTCGGAAACGTTTTCTGGGATGTTGACAGGAGAGTCAGGAGGCTGAGGCTCACCACCTTCAACTTCACAGAAAGGAATTTCAGGGAATTCGTCAGGGTTATCAGGAAGTTCAGGGGGAAATACATAAGAGGATATCCCTCTTCTCTCAGCCTTTTTGCCAAATGGCTGAAGGAGAACGGTATTGAAGACATCAAATTCAATGGGATCATCACATCCTCGGAAACCTGCCTCGACTTCCAGAGGGAGATAATGGAGGATGTCTTCGGATCAAAGGTGTTCGACTACTACGGTCAGCTGGAGAGGGTTGCGTTCATCGGGCAGTGCGAGAAGGGAAGATATCACATCAATCCTGTTTATGGCTTGGTAAATATTTCCGGGAAAGCCGGGAAGAAATCGAGATCCGGGAGTATCATAGCCACCGGCCTGAACAACAGGACAATGCCACTGATAAACTATGACACAAGAGATGTTGCCGTTCTGGACGGAAAGGAATGCGAATGCGGGAGGGTCCTGCCGACCGTCAAGTTCATCTACGGAAGGATAGAGGATTTCATCGTGACTCCTGACGGAAGGTATGTCGGAAGGCTGGATGCGGCATTCAAGCTCAGTCCCGGCATAAAGCTCAGCCAGATAATACAGGAAGAGAGAAGGGAAATGATAGTGAAGATAGTGAAAGGGCCGAACTACGGAAGGAAGGACGAGCAGACCCTTCTGAGAGAACTGAGGCTGAGGGTGGGAAATAAAATAAAAATCAAGATCGAACACGTGAACGAGGACGACATCAGGAGAGTGGGAGATGGCAAGTTCAGGTTTGTGATATCAAAAGTTGGAGGGATCAAACAGATTCTCAAACCATAAAAATGGACATACTGTCTCTGTTCAAGTTTATTTCAATCCCGGATATGCTCCCTGACTCCGACAATCTCGGATTTTTTTGCCCTGTCTTTTCAAACAAACCTGTACTCGTCGTGTAGATGGAAGAGAATTCCTCGTTGGAACGCAGATTGTTCAGGGAGGGCCTGAACCTGTCGCTAATTACAATCCTTTCTCCATTAAAATTTATGATCCGGGTGAAGGAATGTTTAGAGCGCTTGTTCCCGGTTATCATCTTCTTTCTCATCATTTTTTTGACCGGACCCTGAAGGCCCATCGAATTCACCGACCTCACGCCGATCATCCTCAGGGAATCCATGTAGCTGAAATCGGATTTGTAGAATTCGCCCTTGATGGATATTTCGTTTTTACTGACTTCGCATTCGCTCGGCCCGCTTGTGCTGATGATTCCCTTTCCTGTTTTAGATATCCACCCGTTATGCGAGAATATCTCCCCTCCCTTCCCGAAAACCCTGATCTTTCCTCCGTTCTTCGTCCCGACTATTACGTAATGATTCTTCATCTTCCTCACGTAAAGGCCGGCGTTCCTGAAATATCTTGTGAAAGGACCCCTGTCCTTGGGAAGCCGGGTGGACCTTCCACCCTTTCCGTGAATCTCGGATTCCAGATACGGGTAAAGGCCGTCGGCGACGAACCTGTCGTCAAAGGAATAGGGACCGATCATTTTTTTCATCCGGAGCGATTTCCCTATCGCTTTTGCTATGCTTCCTGATATCCCTATTTTTCCGGAGAGCATCCGGAAGCCGGCAGGTATTACGAAGCTTGTCTCCCTGCTCCCGTAGAATCCTCCGATCGTGAAATCAGGATGTATGAAATACGAGAAGAAATCGACCGCCCTCCTGAGAGGCCCGAGAACTCTTTTATCTCTGCTCATATCGAAATACCTAGAAAGGTAATAGATCGAAAAGCTCTGGTATCCGATATCCGCTCCCCCGTATTCCCGGAACCAGCCTTCCCTGTTTTGCTTTTCCAGAACCTTTCTCAATTTTTCCCTGCAGTACTCCAGAAACCTTTCGTCCTCCGTTATCCTATATATGAGATAAAGAGCCACAACAGCTCCAGCATCATGGTTTACCACAATGAGATCGTCGTTCCTTCCCAGCCACACGCCTGCCTTTTTGAGCGATCTGACTATGCCTTTGTCATCCATACCGAGAAGCAGGTAAGCGCTCGCCACGCAGTAAGCCGAGAAGGCGGTCGCCACATGGCTCTTCTCCGAGGGCATGTACTCGTCGAATGAACCGTCCCTATTCTGCATCTTTGACCAGAACCTCATGGATGCCTCCGCGTATTCCCTGGTCTCTTCGTTCCTGAAATATCCTTTGTCGAAATCGTTCCTGTACAGGAGCGCAAGGGTGTAGCAGGCCTCCTGCATCCTCGCGTTCGCGAAATCCTTCGTCTTGTACTTCCAGTAGGCCCTGTCGAAGCATCCGTATGTGGGCGAATACGGATTCCTGTCCAGCAGACTTATAAGCCTCGGAATCTCCTTCAGGACCAGCTTCGAATAAATCTTCGGCATAATGAAAATTCGCATTTAAATTTTTTAAAGAAAAAGAAGTGTATTATGAGGGTAATGGTGCTCAACCCCCCCAGCGTTTACGCGAAAAACGTTGTGAGGGACCTGGTATACGGATGCTGGTGCAAGGGTAAAAGGATAGCCTCGGCCCAGTTCCCCCCGCTGAGCCTTCTGTACATCGCCTCCGTTCTCGAGAGGGAGGGCCACGAGATAATCTTCCTGGACGCCCAGAGCGAGGGAAAGGGCCTGGAAGAAGTGAAGACCATAGCCGCCGAAAAAAGGCCCGAGGTCATAATCATCCCGACGTCCACCATGTCATTCCGGGAGGACGCGAAAACGCTCGAAATCCTCAAGGAGGCCTCCGGGGCTAAATCCCTCGTTTTCGGTTCCCACGTCACCTTCCTTCCCAGGATAAGCCTTGAGCAGGAGGGGATAGACTACATAGTTCTGAGGGAGCCCGAATACATAGTAAGGGATTTCATAAACGCCCTTGACGGGGGGAAGGATGCAAAAAAAATCCGGGGGATAGGATACAGGAGCGGGAAATCGGTGAAAATAAACCCCGAATACCCCTTCATTGAGAACCTGGACGACCTCTCCTTCCCTGACAGGAAATACATATCAAGATTCATGTACTTCAACCCCCTTGTGAAGAAGCTGCGCTGGACCGCCGCGGTGACAAGCAGGGGGTGCCCCGGGAGATGCCTGTTCTGCTCCTCGCCCAGCTTCTACGGCAATACCCTCCGCATGAGATCCCCCGGAAGCGTCATCAGGGAGATGGAAGAGATCGTATCCCTGGGATACGGGGAGGTCTTCTTCAGGGACGAGACCTTCACCGCCAACAGGAAGCGGCTGACCGACGTCTGCAATCTCATGATTGAAAGGGGACTCGAACTCTCCTGGATATGCAACGCAAGGGTAGGTACCGTTGACAGGGATACCCTGAAGCTGATGAAAAGGGCGGGGTGCCATCTGATCAAGTTCGGGGTCGAGTCCGGGTCCCAGAAGATACTCGACAACATCAACAAGGGGATAAGGGTCGGGATGACCAGGAAGACCTTCAGATGGGCCCACGAGGTGGGGATGGAGACCCATGCCCACATGATGCTGGGATGCATCGGCGAGACCAAGGATACGATAAGGAAGACCATGAAGTTCATCAAGGGTATCGACCCGACCACGGTCACCTTCGGGGCCTTCACCCCCTACCCCGGGACCAGGATATTCGAGGAGGTCTCGAAGAAGCGCCCGGAGATCGGGGACGGGAGCTCCTGCGACCTCTCCATGCTGCACACTACCGGGTTCTACAACAGCGTTTTCTGCGACCTGACGGAAAAGGAGATAGGGGATGCCGTATTTAACGCTTACAGGGAATTCTATTTAAGGCCATCATACGTCATGAAAAGGCTGATGTCGATAAGGAGCCCCGTGCAGCTGAGGAGGCTCCTTTTCGCGGGAATGGACGTACTTTCATTCACCATGAAAAAGGGCGGTGATTCCGGATGAAGACGATCGCGATAATACCTGCGCTGAACGAGGAAGAGACCATCGGAAGGGTGATAGAATCCGTAAAGAGACACGTAAACAACGTCATAGTCATAGACGACGGATCAACCGACGGCACCGCGAAGACCGCGCGAAAGGCCGGAGCGAGGGTGTATTCCCATCCGGTGAACAAGGGTTTGGGACCCACGATACTGGACGGATACCGGGAGGCGCTGAAAAAGGGGGCCGAAATCGTCCTCCAGATAGACGCGGACGGGCAGTACCTCGCCAGGGACATACCCAGGCTGATAAACCCCATACTCAGGAACGAGGCCGACATGGTGCTCGGATCGAGGTTTTCCGGGACTATCGAGGAGATGCCCTTCGTCAAGAGGACGGGGAACAGGTTCTTCTCGAAGATCACCAGCGTTCTTTCGGGCATGAGGATCACCGATGCACAGACCGGCTTCCGGGCGATCAGGTCGGAGCTTCTCGAGAACATCATACCCACGGGAAAATACACCTATACCCAGGAAATGATTATAAGGGCTTCAAAGGAGAATTTCAGGATAAAGGAGGTCCCCATATACTTCGCCAGAAGGAAGTCGGGCGAATCCCGTCTTATAAGCAACGTCCTTTCTTACGCCTCCAGCAGCTTCATGATAATGCTCAGGACCTTCAGGGAATACCACCCCCTCAAGTTCTTCGGGTTACCCGGGCTGGTTCTTTTAATAGCAGGCGCGGTCATCGGGTATGACGTGACGATCGATTACATGCTTACCGGGATAATGAACAGGGCAGGAAGCGCGATCCTTTCCGCCCTAATGATCATGTCCGGGATTCTCCTAGTATTTATGGGCCTTCTGGCCGACATGATGGAATCGAAATACAGGCAGACCAGGGAACATTTCAGGAGATTAAAGCATTGACGGGTTCGAACCATGAAAAAGATAGCGGTCATACCGGCTTACAACGAGGAAAGGACAATCGGGCGTGTCATAAAGGGCATGAAGGAATTCGTCGACCAGATTGTCGTGGTGGATGACGGCAGTTCGGACTCCACCTACAGCGTGGCTAAAGGGACGGGAGCCGTCACTGTCAGGCATCCGGAAAACAGGGGATACGGGGAGGCGCTGAGGACCGGCTTCAGGAAAGGGATTGAAACCGGAGGCGACGTGCTTATTCTCATAGATGCGGACCTCCAGCACGACCCGGTAGAGGCGAAAAAGCTGATCGATCACCTGATCGGGACGAAATCCGACATCGTGATCGGGTCGAGATTTCTCAACGACAGGTCAAGGATACCCCTGTACAGGAGGTTCGGGATAAAGATGTTCACGGTTTTGACCAGGATTTTGATCGGTGTCAGGGTAAGCGATTCCCAGTCAGGGTTCAGGGTTTTCACCAGGAAGGCCCTAGGCAAAACGCTGGATTTCAAGGCGGGAGACATGGGTTCCTCCCTCGAGATGCTCCATCTTGCCAAGAAGAACAGGCTCAAAATCCGTGAGTTCCCGATAACCTGCTATTATGAAAATGTCAGATATTCGGTCAATCCCGTCAGGCACGGCATTCAGCTTTTCACCATACTGGTGAGGTTGTTTTTAAATAATTAAATGACTGGTAAATAATATGAAGGTTCTGCTGCTCAATCCGCCGCCGTACAGGAAGGGCCCGTTCGTGAAAGAGGGGAGATGCCAGTCCAGGGCCGACCCCGAGTTCTGGCCGCCGATAACCCTCGCCATCATCGCCTCCCTCATAAGAAACGAGGGCCATGAGATACGCCTGGTGGACGCGACCGTTGAAGGCCATTCGGAATCGGATCTCGTCGAACTTTACCGGGATTTCTCCCCGGACATGATCATCCACAACTCCACGACCGCGACCTTCTATGACGACCTGCACGCGGCGGAGATCGCAAAAGGGGAACTGAAAAAGGTCATCAACGTCTTTTTCGGGACCCACGTCACGGCCCTGCCGGAAGAATCGCTGGAAAACAAGGCGATAGACATCGTCATAAGGAACGAGCCCGAATATTCGGCGCTCGAGACCGTGAAGGCGATAGACGGGGGGAAAGGCCTCAGCGGCGTTAAGGGCATATCCTACAGGAAGGGTCCGGAAATCTTCAGTAACGAAGACAGGGATTTCGTCGAGAACCTGGACGACCTTCCCTTCCCGGCCAGGGACCTTTTAAAGAACGAACACTACAAGGTCCCGATGAAGAACCGCCCCTACACGATAATAAGGACAAGCAGGGGATGCCCCTTCCAGTGCACGTTCTGCACCTCGAGACTTTATTACGGAAACAGGTGGAGGACCAGGACCGCGAAAAGCGTAATCGAGGAGATAAAAGAGATAAAAAAGCTGGGGATAAGCGACATCTTCTTCAATTCCGACACCTTCACGCTCCGGAAGGATTTCGTGATGGACCTCTGCAGGATGCTGAAAGAGGAGGACCTGGATATCAAGTGGTTCTGCAACAGCAGGGTCGACACGATAGACAGGGAGATGGCAAAGGCGATGAAAGAATCGGGCTGCTGGCTGATCGCGTTCGGGGTGGAATCGGGGAACCCCGGCATACTCAGGAACGTGAAGAAGGGGATAACCCTTGGAAAGGCCAGGGAGACCATC
>CAZEXF010000026.1:0-1711 GCA_964516855.1 uncultured archaeon
GACCATGGACGGAGTTGCAGACGAGGTCATACTCACCAGGGCTAATATCGTGCACGCCCTCGAACCGGAGGAGCTGTCCGGAGCGTTTTCGAGGGAATGCATACTCGAGAGGGACCCGAAAAGGGCGTTCTCTCTCGCGAGGAAAAGGGCCGGGAAGGGAGACATCGTCCTCGTCACCGGATCGATATACCTGATCGGCAACGTGAAGAGAAACCTGGATTCCCGGCAAAAAATCACGGCAGACGGGAAATGATCTCGCTGACTGTTTCCTCTTCACTCCTGCCGTCCGTGTCGATAACCGTCCCGGAGTCGAACGTGTTCACAAGCCCGTGGACGTCCCTGACGCTTTTCTCGCTTATCTCCGATTCCCTCTCTTTATGCCTCTCCAGGCACCTCTCCAGGGAGGCCCTGAGCGTGAAAACAAAGTGCCTGAAACGCAGATTTCTGAACAGATGATCGAGCTGGGACCTGTGGTAGAACACGCCGTCAAAGATCACGATGCGGCCCCTCTCAAGATTCCTTTTAGCTTCGGGTATCGCCACGTCATTCGCCCTTATCCTGTCCTCTTCCGAAAGTCCTATCCCGTGCTCATCCCTTATCTCGTCGAAGGATATGTAGAGCGCATCGAGTTTCCTGGCCAGCCTTTTCGATATGGTAGTCTTGCCCCCGGCTGCCGGTCCCCGTATGACTATATAATAAACCATATTGCATGTTAAGAAAACAGGTTATAAATCCTATTTCTTGGAATTTCTCAGCCATCTCACCCCGAGGTAGCAGAACGGAGTGTCGCAGAAGGCCACCAAGACCTTCAGCGTGAAATACGGGATGATCAGTGCGAACACGAAATCCGCGGTGAAATTCGGGGTGACCATGTAGAAGGCGATGAACATGAATATGGTGGTGTCGATGAACTGGGAAATTATTGTGGAGGCGTTGTTCCTGAACCAGAGAAAGCGTCCATTCGTTTTCTTCTTCCAGAAATCGAATGCCAGTATGTCGTGATACTGGGCGATCAGGAATGCCACTATGCTGGCGGCGGTGATCCTGAGGGACGGGGCGAAGACCGTCACGTACTCGCTGTTGAACTCGTACCTCGAGGCGGGAGGCAGGACTACCCCCACCACCGTAAGGATTATTATGAGTATCAGTGAAAAGAACCCGGCGATTATGAAGGACCTGGTCTTCTCCCTCCCGTGGACCTCCTCGATTATGTCGGTTATCAGAAAGGTCAGGGGGTACATGAATATCCCGACGGAGGCCGAGATTATCCAGAAGGAGAATATCTTGGTCCCCAGGAGGTTGCCCGCGATTATCGCGGCTATGAAAAGCCCCAGGAGGACGGAGGTCTTCTCTTCCCGCGAGAGACTCAGATTCATAATTAAGATTTCATTTGTGATCGCAGATTAATAAATCAATCCATGTCCTCGTATTTCCTGATCTCCCTGGTCTCGTAGAAGACGTCTATCGCGAATATCATGCTCAGGAGCGCCCACATGAACATCCCCCAGATGAACAGGAGCTCGGAATAGTAAAGGAGGATGCTGTAGGGGATGGTCAGGAGGAGGGAAAGGTTCATGAAGAAGACGAAGAGCAGGCCGGCCCCGAGGACCCTCCTGTGCTTTATGTACACGTATCCCGATCCCCAGAAAACAAGGTTGAGGAATGCCGCTATCCAGGGGTTCCTTCCCGGTGACATATGTTTATTATTACT
>CAZEXF010000026.1:1721-11124 GCA_964516855.1 uncultured archaeon
ACGGTTTGCCTTTTTTACGTTGAATTACCGCGGCGTATAGCGAAATCTTTATAAACCCTTTTGTCATTTATTCAATATAACCGAGCAACTGCTCATAAGTTGAGACTGTTTATCACTATAGGAGGAGATTGAATGGCAAAAGCAAAGAGAAAGAGAGCCGCAAAAAAATACTACGTTATGAAAAGGGGAAGCAAACTTTGCGTCTTCACAGGAAGGTCCCCCAGGCAGGCTGCGCTCAAGGCGGCCGCACGAGGATTCAGCGACATCAAGCTGAGGGAGAGGGGACGAAGGAACAAGGACAAGACGTACACGGTCCACGTCTTCAGGGGAAGTGTGAAGAAGGTGGATGCGCCCGAGAACAGGCCGGCATGGCTTCCCGCGAAGATAAAGAAGGCTTTCGTCACAAAGAAGGGAATCGAGAAAGTAAGGAAGATTTAGTTTATTGTTACTGGAACCATTGGTTTTCGGTTCCTCCATTTTTCTTTTTTAACGTTCTCCTGTTTTACCGGCAAAGCTATGTGACAACAATTTATTCCCTCTTGACAGAATCTATACATGGATTTCGCAGCCCTCACCTCCCAGTTCATCACCTTCGCGAATGGAATGGCCGGGACGTTCGGTTACCTGGGTATATTCGCAATAGCCTTCCTGGGCTCCGCCACCATATTCTTTCCCACACCGGCTCACCTCGTCGTCTTCGCCTTCGGAGGCATACTCAACCCCTGGATTGTGGGAATCGTCTCAGGCGTCGGCGCGGCGCTGGGGGAGATGACCGGATACGTGCTCGGTTACGGGGGGAAGGAGATACTGGAGAAAAAATACAGGAAAGACCTCGTGCGAGCGAAGCGCTGGATGGAAAGGCACGGCGCCTTCCTGATAATAATACTCTTCGCCCTCACACCCCTCCCTGACGACGTCATAGGGATACTCTGCGGGGTGATAAAATACAGCGCGAAGAGGTTCCTGCTGGCCTCCATGATAGGGAAGATAATCATGCACCTGATACTGGCGTTCGCGGGGTATCTCAGCGTCCAGTGGATAGTCGGCTTTTTCGGGTTTTAGTAAAAATTCTTAATAAAGACGGGGAAGGAAAGAAATTAATATGGAGAAGTTTTACATCAGGCTTTACTATCTGAAAATGTTGCATTACTTCTTCTTCTCCCTGGCGGTAATGTCGCTGACCTTTTCCGTCATCTTTTACGACGTCATAATATTCGGTTCCCAGATCCTACTTGCCATTTCGGTATTCTACTGCCTTTCCAGCCTTTACGTCTCGACCAGGTTCCTGAAGAGGTACAAGGAACTGGAAAGGGCGCCTTCCGTTTTAAAAAGGGTCGTCCTTCCCTACATCGTCCTGGCATTCTATACCCTGGGCATGACGCTCGGGTTCGCGCTCTTCTTTCCGTGGATAATCCAGTTCGTGTACTCCCTTCTTTTCATCAACTATTACATCTTCTTCGTGATCGTCATCGGCATGGTGCTGGGGCGCTTCGAGATAGTGGGGAAGCTTTTCGAGGTCTATTCGGACATGATCCTGAAGAGGGCAATGAAGATAGTCAGGGAGTATGCGATAATACCCGAGGCGAGGGGCTTACGGGCAGGGAGGAGCATGGTGGCGGACGAGTTCCTGGAGAACGTGTGGGCGCACAGGGACTATCCCCTTCCCCACGTCAGGGCGCTGGAGAAACGCCTGATTCTCGACCAGATCAGAAATATCGACCTCTCAATAAAGGTATACCAGAGCCACGATGATCTTTCGATGGTGAAGAAGCAGATGGAGAAAAGGACGAGGCTCCTCAGGAAGTTCGGGGAGATCGAGAAAAAGGTGGATTAGGGCTTCTTTTCCCCGTTCATCCAGTGCCTGACGAGATCGACGAAATCCCCGAACCTTATTACCACGAAGGGGTCAGTCCTGGTGAAGTTGAATACCAGGAAGTGCAGGTCCCTGTTGTTGAGCTCGAGTATCTCCTTCTCCGGGAAGGAGACGTATTTCTTGGCCTTGGTGGTCTTGGCCTTCCCGAAGAATTTCTCCTCGACTATTATGTCCGCGTTCGGGATGTCGGTGACCGGCTGGCCGAAAGCCGGCTGCCTTCCCGAAAGGGCCACCCTTCGGCTTCGAATGCCGTGCTCCGCGAGCTTGTCGACGACGTGGTATTCGAACCTCCTGCCCCTGGCGTAGCTTCCTGTCATGAATAACTATTTATTTTGTAAAAATAAAAATGTAACATAGTTTGCCACTTGAAGGAACGGATGAAGTGGCTTTCGGTGTTATGGTGGTGATCATGGCTGAAGCATTGTACCCGAACGACTCGTATCTTAAGGAATTCGAGGCGACCGTTAAGGAGGCCGGGGGAGAGGGGGAGAAGGAAGGGATGTTCATAGTTCTCGACCGGACCGCCTTCTATCCGAATTCAGGGGGACAGCCCTGGGACGAGGGCGTGATCTCAAAGGGCGGGACGGAATTCAGGGTCGTTTTCGTGGGGAAATTCAACGGCGAAATATCGCACGAGGTGGACAGGGCCGGTCTTAAGGCCGGGGACATGGTGAAATGCACGGTGGACTGGGACAGGAGACATAGGCTTATGAGGATGCACACCGCTGCCCACATCATAAGCGCGATACTGTACAGGCAGGCCGGCGCCCTCATAACGGGCAACCAGCTGGGCCTCGAGAAGAGCAGGATAGACTTCTCCCTGGAGGACTTCGACCGGGAAAAGCTGATGGATTACATAGAAAAGTCCAACGAGGTCGTCCGGAAGGACATAGAGGTCAGGGTATCGGAGATGAAAAGGGAGGACGTGGAGCAGGATCCGGAACTCTGCAAGCTTGCCAAGGGGCTCCCTCCGGGAATAAAGGTCCTCCGGATGGTGGAGCTGGCCGGCCTCGACAAGCAGCCCGACGGCGGGACGCACGTGAAATCGACCGGAGAGGTCGGGAAGATCGAATTCCTCAAGGCGGAGAACAAGGGCAAGAAGAACAGAAGGATGTACTTCACTCTGAAGGACTAGGGTTTTCCATGAAAAGAAGGATAATCGCCGCAGACGCCATAATAATCGAGAAAGGGAAAATCCTTCTCGAGCAGAGGAGGACCCCTCCCTTTGAGGGGAAGTGGTGCGTGCCTGGGGGCCAGCTCGATGAAGGCGAGACCATCGAGGAGACCTGCGTCCGGGAGGTGAAGGAGGAGACCGGCCTCGATATAAAGATCGAAAGGCTTTTCGGCGTCTATTCCACCCCGGGGAGGGACCCCAGGGGGGTGTCGATGAGCGCCGTTTTCGTCTGCAGGGTGACCGGAGGGGAGCTCTCGAATTCGGACGAGTCCTCCGCTCTCAGGTGGTTCTCCGGGGAGGAGGCTAGAAAACTGAAGTATGCCTTCGATCACGGGAAGATCCTGAAGGACTTCGGTTTCGTCTGAAACGTCAGATCATTCACCGCTTTCCTGCTGCATCTATTTTTCGCAAATTCAACCTTTCTTTTTCGGTTCTCTGGACGTCCTTCAGAACGAGCTTTATCCCCTTACTGGACTTCTCGAGATAGCCCCACTTACCGTATCTCTCGAGAAGCTTTTTGGGCTCTCCGCCGTTCATCGACAACATCACTCTCACCGTATCGGGAGGGGTCAGGAATCCGCTGGGAGTTTCCTCCACCCAGACTCCGTCAGTGATGTCATTGTCGTCAAAATGGCCGAATATTGCCTTGGGAAGGGGGTCTTCAATCATGTAGCATCCGTTCAGAAAAAGGGCCCCTACGAAGGGGAGCATCCGGAGATACTTTCCCGGTCCTTTTCCCGCGCATTCGTTCTTCCCAGTCCCCCCAAGACCGTATTTCATTCGAATAATGATTGCATTGAAATCTTATAAAAAACGTGTTTCCCAAAAAATCTCAACAATCGTCGAAAAAAGACTTTTAACCTTTTAAGGGTATCTGACCAAATAGAAATATTATTGCAGGGTGTCTGAAAAATGTTCGAGATAACGATATACGGCAGGGGCGGGCAGGGAGCCAAGACCGCCTCCCAGCTGATCGTCGAGACTGCCATAGGGCAGGGGAAATACATACAGGCATTCCCGGAATACGGTCCCGAGAGGACAGGGGCTCCCATGAGGACCTTTGCCAGGATTTCCGACCAGCCGATAAAGACCTACCAGCCGGTGAGCGAGCCCGACTGCGTGATCGTGATAGACCCGACACTCCTGGAAGTGGTCGACGTGGTTTCGGGGCTGAAGGACGACAAGGTCCTGATCCTGAACACGAAAAAGAGCCCGGAAGAGGTCAGGAAGAAGACCGGTTTCCGGGGGAAGATATACACGATCGACGCGACCGGGATATCGATTGCAAAGCTCGGTATCAACATGCCGAACACCCCGGTCCTGGGAGCGCTCTCGAAGGCCACCGGGGTCATCGGGATCAGGGATCTGACGAAAAAGGTGGAAGACATGTTCACCAAGAAGATAGGGGAGCAGAAGACGAAGGCCAACGTCGAATGCATCGAAAAGGCGTATGAAGAGGTAAAGGGTGGATAGATGGGATTCCCGGAAGAGAGGCATCTGAAAAAGAAGGCGGGATGGAAGGATATCCCTATAGGGGGGACCATAACCACCGCCGGGTCATCGAAGCTCAACAAGACGGGAACCTGGAGGGCGTTCCGCCCGGTGAAGGACGATTCCAAATGCACGCACTGCTTCATCTGCGCCCTGAACTGCCCGGAGAACGCGATAAGGACGGAAGGAAGCAAGGTGAAGGGCTTCGACCTAGACTACTGCAAGGGGTGCGGAATCTGCGCGAAGCTCTGCCCTGTCAAGTGCATAAGGATGGAGGAGGAGTCCAAGTTTCAGGAATGATGATTATGAAGACGAAGGCACTGACCGGCAATTACGCCGTTTCCGAGGCGATGAGGCAGATAAACCCGGACGTGGTCGCTGCCTATCCCATAACCCCGCAGAGCTCCATAGTGGAGACCTTCGCGAAGTTCGTGGCGGACGGGAGGGTGGACACGGAGATGATAAGGGTCGAGTCCGAGCATTCCGCCATGTCCGCGTGCGTCGGGGCGTCCGCGGCCGGCGTGCGGGTGATGACCGCCACCTCTTCTGCGGGACTGGCCCTCATGTGGGAGGTCCTGGGGGTCGCCTCGGGCATGAGGCTTCCCATAGTGATGCCGGTGGCCAACAGGGCTCTTTCCGGACCGATAAACATCCACTGCGACCATTCGGACTCCATGGGCGCCAGGGACCTCTCCTGGATACAGATGTACGCGGAGAACGTCCAGGAGGCGTATGATCACGTTCTCCTTTCCCTCAGGCTGGCGGAGCATCCCGACGTCCTCCTTCCGGTGATGACCTGCCACGACGGCTTCATAACATCACACGGCGTCCAGAACGTGGAAACCCTGCCCGACGGCAAGGTGAGGGAATTCATCGGGGAGAGGAAGCCGGAGAAGTATCTTCTGAATCTCAAGGACCCTGTCACCTTCGGGCCTCTGGAGCTCACGGATTATTATTTCGAGACCAAGAGGCAGCAGGTGGAAGGCATGGAGAACGCCATGAGGGTGTTCTTTGAACTCGGGAAGGAGCTCTCGAAAATCACGGGACGGGATTATGGTTATTTTGAGGAATACGGGACAAAGGATGCGGAGGCCGTGATCGTGACCATGAGCTCCACGGCAGGGACCGCCAAGGTGGTGGTGGACAGGATGAGGAAGGAAGGCAAGAAGGTCGGGCTCCTTAAGATCAGGCTTTTCAGGCCCTTCCCGTACGGGGAGGTGGCAACCGCCCTTTCGGGAGCGAAGTCCATCGGGGTCCTGGACAGGTCCGCCTCCTTCGGGGCGAACTGCCCGCTTTTTTCCGAGGTGAAGAACGCCATATACGACAGCGGGAAGAAGCCCGCTCTCCAGAGCTACCTGTTCGGCCTCGGGGGAAGGGAGATATTCGAGAGGGACGTAGAGAAGGTCTTCAGGGAGCTGCTCTCGGGGGACACGGGAGACATGAGGTATATAGGGCTGAGAGAGTGATATCATGATGTTCAAGGATCTGGCGAAGAGGAAGGAAAGGTTCGTGCCGGGCCACAGGACGTGCGCCGGGTGCGCGATACCGATCATCGTGAGGACGGTCCTTTCCGCCACGGAGAAGCCCGTGGTGGCGGCGAATGCGACAGGATGCCTGGAGGTTACCTCCACCATATACCCCTTCTCCTCCTGGAACATACCCTGGATACACAACGCGTTCGAGAACGTCTCCCCGACCATGTCCGGGGTAGAGACCGCCTACAGGGCGCTCAGGAAGAGGGGGAAGATGGAGGAGGACGTCAGATTCGTGGCCTTCGGCGGGGACGGGGGGACGTATGACATAGGGCTCCAGTCTCTTTCAGGGGCGATGGAAAGGGGGCACGACTTCCTTTACGTCTGCTATGACAACGAGGGCTACATGAACTGCCTAAGTCTTGATACATTGATCATGACAGAAAATGGATTAAAAAGAATAACGGAAGTGAAAATTGGAGAGAAAATATACGCATTCAACAAGGAAAGGTGGGACTTGGTTCTTAAAAAATGCACAGGAATATTCGATAACGGAATTAAGGAAATTTATGAAATCAACACCCTTCACCATACGATCAAGGCAACCTCAAATCATCCCTTCCTGACAATTAAAAGAAGAGGGAGCACTAAACCGGTTGAGTTTGAATGGAAAACTCTCAGGCAACTGAAGAAGGGGGATGAAATCATAACGCTCAAGAAAATGAAAGAAAATAAGTCTTACAAGTTCAAACCAGTGAAAGTTTCAAAGAAGGGTGACTATAAGGTAAACTTAATCAATAATGTCAATATCCCGAAAAAGAGCAGTCCTGAACTCATGGAATTCCTGGGGTTGTATGTCGGTGACGGCTGGACAAGGACCCATAAGGGAGAAATAGGATTCGCCATCCCCCGGGACACAAAGGCCAACAAACGATTGATTGCCCTCACGAAAAAAATATTTAAAAGGAACGTGAACCAAAAGGAAAAGAATTACGTTTACATGTATTCTGTGAATCTAACAAGGTTCATAGATTCGCTTGGATTTGGAAAGGGTGCAAAAAATAAAAGAATACCTCCATGGATATTCACAATACCAAAAGAAGAAAAGGAGGCGTTTATTGAAGGACTGATGCTTTCCGATGGGTATAAATCCGGAAAAAGTTATAGATATGTTTCAGCTAGCTTCGAATTATTAAAGTCATTAAGATTACTACTTCAGACGATTGAATATCAAGTTGGGAAAATCCACCTGCAGACTAAGAAGAAAGGAACAAACGTGGTTTACAGAAGACTGCTGGAAGATTCTACATGTGGATATATTTGCTTTAGCAAAAGAAGAAAACCAAACATATCTAAATACAAGAATCAAATTAAACAAAGAAATTACTTGGCCGATAGTGAATATTTCGATACAGAAAGAATTGTTTCAATAAAAAAACTTCAGAAAGAACCAACCCTCGATTTACGTGTGGAAGAAGAACATAATTTCGTTGCAGACGGAATTGTCGTGCACAATACCGGCGGCCAGAGGTCCAGCGCCACACCGTTCGGAGCGCACACGACTACCGAGCCGGCGGGGAAGGTGAAGCAGGGCAAGGAGGTCTTCAGGAAGCGGCTGACCGAGATTGCCGCTGCCCACGGGATACCCTACGTGGCACAGGCTTCCGTTTCCAACATAATGGACCTTTACAGCAAGGCGAAAAAGGCCTTCGAGATGAAGGGCCCGAAGTTCATGCTCGTGTTCTCCCCCTGCACCACCTTATGGAAGTTCAGGCCTGAGGAGACCATAAACGTGGCGAGGCTCGCGGTCGAGACGAGGTTCTGGCCGCTCTACGAAATCGAGAACGGGAAATACAAAATTAACTACAAGCCCCCGAAAGAGACGAAGGTGGGGGAATTCCTCAGATCGCACAAGAGGTTCGCCCATCTATTTAAGCCGGAAAACAAAGAACTGATTGAAAGGATACAGGAAAGGGTGGACAGCGAATGGAAGCTGCTGCTGAAAAGGGCGGAGGAGTGATATCATGGACATGAAGGATTCCGTCAAAATGGCGATCGACAACGAGGTCAAGGGAAGGGAGATGTACCTGGAGTTCGCCCGCAGGGCGAAGAACCCCGTGACAAAAAGGACTTTCGAATACCTGGCGGACGAGGAGCTGAAGCACGTCGACAAGATAAAGGAGCTTTCCGAAAGCGGGAAGGCGCCTGAAATGAAGGCCATGAGCCATGAGCAGGTCAGGACCCTTTTCGAGCAGTCAATAAGCCATTTCGACAGGCAGGTGAGGCCCGGATCTGACGACCTGGAGGCCCACAACGTGGCCATGGATCTGGAGAGGAAGAGCGTGGAGCTCTACGAGAGGCTTTCGAAGGAGGCGGAGGACGGGAAGGTCAGGGAATTCTTCGGCAAGCTGGCCGGGGAGGAGAGGATTCATTTTGATCTGATACAAAAGGCCTTCAACTTCATCAGCGACCCGGAGGGATGGTACGCCGGTGAGGAAGGAAGGGTCATGGAGGGATAAGATGGGAAAAGTCAAAATAAAGCACGACAGGAACGCCTGCATCGGATGCGGTGCCTGCGCCTCCGTCTGCGCGGAAAACTGGAAGATGTCCGACGACGGGAAGAGCGATCCGCTGAAGACCGACCTGGAAGAGGTTGGGTGCAACCAGGAGGCCGCCGATGCGTGCCCCGTCCAGTGCATTAAAATCGTGAAATAGAAATAATTCTTATGAAGAAAGTTGTAGTCACGGAACCGCTGCCGAATTTTGTGATAGAGAAGCTGAGGAAGAAGTGCAGACTCGTATACAGTGGCACACTCAAAAGGAAGAATCTCGAGCACGATATACGTAACGCGGACGTCCTGATAGTCCGTTCCGGGACGAGTGTCGACAGGGAACTGATCGACGGGGCGGGGAAGCTGAAGGCGGTGATCACGGCGACCCACGGGTTCGAGCACGTTGACGTCGATCACCTGAAGAAAAGGAATATCCGTTTCCACAGGACCCCTTCCGCCGCCATAGGCGTGACGGAGCTCGTATTCGGCCTGATGATCTCGCTTTTGAGGAACATTCCCGGGGCCGACCAGTCGGTCAGGAGGAAGAGATGGGAAAGGAAGAAATTCATGGGGAAGGAGCTCTTCGGGAAGACCCTGGGGATAGTGGGCCTGGGACCGATCGGCCAGGACGTCTACAGGATGGCGAGGCATTTCGGGATGAAGCTGGTGGCATGCGACCCGAACCACATGGTCACGGAGAGCGAGCTCACCAGGCTCGGCATCAGGCTGAAGCCACTGTCCTACGTGCTGAAGAAGGCCGACATACTGACGATACACGCCCACCTGAACGAGAAAACGAGGTACATGATAGGAGCGAAGGAGATAAAGAGCATGAAGGAAG
>CAZEXF010000027.1:0-10744 GCA_964516855.1 uncultured archaeon
AATGACGCGATGGAGAAGGTGAAACATTTCAAAAGGTCAGGGAAATTGTCCTGGTGCGTGGTGGAGCTGACGGAGGCCTGCAATTTCGACTGCAAGTGGTGCTATGCGGGTTCCAGCTACAGGAACAAGAATGCCGTCCATATGGAAAGGGAAAACCTCGACAGACTGATAGACATACTGGCGGATTCCGGCGTGAGGCAGGTGACGTATTCCGGGGGAGAGCCCAGCGTTTATCCTGGCCTTGATCATGCGATCAAGATCGCGAACGAGCACGGACTCATCGTGCACATCAACACGAACGGCTACCTTCTGACCAGGGAACTCGCCTCGAAATGGAGATCCCTCGGAGTGACCCAGGTTCAGGTGAACATCGACAGCATAAACCCGTCGAAGCACGACGAGATAAGGGGGAAATCCGGCTCCTTCGACAGGGCAATGAGGGCGATCAGGAACGCGACATCGGCCGGCATGACAGGAATCACCCAGACGGTGCTGACCAGGGAAAACGAGAACGACGTTTTCAAGATAATCGATCTCGCCAGGAAGAACGGGGTCAAAAGGATAAGGGTATGGGACATGATGCTGTCCGGTCACGCTTCCGGAAGGGAAGACCTGCTTCCGGGAAGATACGTGGACGTTCTCAAGGAGATATCCCTTTTCGCCAGGGAAAACGGGGCCGTGAGCATCGAGGCCGGAGAGCCGCTGTTCCCCCTGGATTTCGACACGGGGATGAGGGTGGTGGATTCGTTCTGCGTCTGCCTTGCGGGACTCCTCGGAAATTTCTCCGTCACGGGGGACGAATACTTCTGCTGCATGTACAGGAAGCCCCTGTACAACGTCTTCAGGGACCCGGGCGGAAGGGACCTGG
This sequence comes from uncultured archaeon, assembly GCA_964516855.1. Lineage (GTDB taxonomy): Archaea > Aenigmatarchaeota > Aenigmatarchaeia > QMZP01 > QMZT01 > CAZEXF01. The sequence continues at coordinate 869 of CAZEXF010000027.1, forward strand.
CAGAATTCCACAGGATGAAACTGGAGGAATTCTCCGAATCGAACACCCTTCCGAGGAAATGCCTGAAATGCCCGCTCCTTGAAAAATGCAGGGGAGGGTGCATCGTCCGGAGAGGGAGAACAAAAGACGGAAGGGACTACTGGTGCAGGCGCTGAATGATCATACGAATCTCATCATTATCCTTCTCTTGCTGCAGATTTTCCTATCCAGCTCCCCGGCCAGGCCACCCGCTTTCATGAAACCCTGGATTGTACGGATCAGAAAATCCCAGTTGTCATCCCCCTTCTGGAGCCCGTGGGCCGGATGGCATATCGACATCCTGATCCCGTCCTCCCTGAGTTCCGAACTGATTATGCCCCATCCCATCACCTGAAGCAGGGTCTTCAGCAGCATAAGATTCTCTGCCTTACCGGACCCCTTTTTTATGACATTCTTGAAGAACTGCTCTGATATGTCCGCAACCCTTTCGATTTCAATCCCCCTGCCTCCTATGAGATGGAAAAGGGTATTTTCTATCGGGGAAACCGGCCTTTCCCTGAAATATATCCTGTTCTCTTTCATCTGGAACATGTTCCTCCGAAGCGCGTCCTTCATTGTATAGCCTTCCCTTCCCTTCATCCTGTTCATGCTGTCGTACTCCCCCTTGGGCTTCCCGCTCACGCTGAAACGTCTTCCGGATTTTTCATAACGGTAGACGCACCTTTTCCTCGTCTGCTCGCCTTCCGCGTATTCCATTTCCATGCCGTACAGGGAGCCGAGCACGCCGGAATAGAACCCCCTCATCAGGCCGTTTCTCCCGATAATCCTGGTGACGCCCTCGTTGCGTGTCACTATCTCGAAGGTCCGGCCCCTTTCCGAAAACCTGAAATGGTCCATCATCCCGAGGCTTGTCCATATCTTCTTCACTATCAGGTTCAGGAATATGTTCGGGGGTATCGTCTTCAGCGCGCTCGGAAGGAGGTACTTGAAATAGAGCCCCATCCATTCCCTCCCGATATCCTCGGTTTCAGCGGAGTGTCCCGATTCCTCGCACATCCTGACGTAATTCGCCCCGATGTCCTCGAAAAAGAACGTGTCCCTCCTGCCCCTGAGCTTGATCCGGTTGAAGACGCCTCCGACGCCGGTGATGATGAAATCCCTTCTGAAAGCCTCGGACATCCTCATAAGAAATACTTTGGATCCCGGATAAATAATATTTTAAGGTTTCGGGAACTTCTATTGTCTGCCGTGATACTGGGAATATCCGAAACCATCCTGCTGAAAAGGATTCTGATGATAATGAAAAGCATTGACAAAGAGCTGGCAAAATCAGCCGGAAAGATGCCGGGAGCCTCTAGATGATTTTCGTTCCGGTGAGCGCCAGATCCCTCTTGTCGATGACGAACTCGTGAGGGACCTTCGGGACGAAGTCCGAGTACCTCAACTTGTGTATGGTCAGCGTCCTCATCGGTTTCTCCTCGAGATCCAGGAACGAGAAATGTATGATACCGTCGCATTCGAACGATTCCCCGTTGCCCGTATCGATCCTTTCCCCCTTCGTTTCACAGATCAGGAGCGTGCACCCGTAAGACCTCAGCTGCTTCACGAGTTCCGAAAGATGGAGCCTGTATGCCCTCTCGCTTTCCGAGAATATGAGGAGCTTGTTCACGTTGTCGATGACAAGCCTGTCCAGTTTCGGATAGTTGGATATGATGTCGATGAATTTCTTCATGGTGATGTTGTCGCCGAGGGGTATGTGCTCGATGGCAAGGTATTTTCCCAGATACTTGTCGGCATTTTCCAGCGACCTGATCCCCCTTGACGCCCTCAGGAGCTCCTCCCTCGTCTCGTTGAGGGATATGAGGCAGCATCTCTCCTTCTTCTTCGCCCCCTCCATCAGGAACTTCAGGCTGAAAAGCGTCTTTCCCGATCCAGGTCCCCCGGAAACGAGGGTGACCGTGTGGGACGGGAAACCTCCTGAAATCAGGCCGTCCATCCTCTTGATGCCAGTTGTCACGATCATTTTTCCGGACCCCCGAAATCTGGTATCCCGATGGTGGATTTCTTGAGCTTGATTAGCAGATATATCTCGTCATTGACCCTGAATGTCTTTGATGCGATCTTCTTCTCCAGTTTTACAATCTCGAATTTCTTCAGGATTTTTTTTGGAAGCATTATCCTGTTGCTGTTGCCCAGCTTTCCCGTCGTCAGCTGCCTGTTGAGAAAATCCATATGGGTCGGCAGGAGAAGAAGGTCTCTGGTGTAATTGCCCAGCAGATCATATTCGCTCTTGGAGATATGAAGATTCACCAGGATGTTACCGTCATCCATCTTGATGGAACAAATTTCTGCCATAAGTTTATATCTCAAGTTATTATATTTAAACTTTCTCTATACCAAAAATCAGAAATTTTATTAGCTAAAGTGACAATTTTATAATTGATCCGAATGCCTGCCAGAAAATCCGCCAGGAAAAAAAAGACAGCAAGGAAGACTTTGAAAAAGAAGGCAGCGGTCAAAACCGGGAAAAAAACAGCGAAGGATTCATTTCTGGACATCAATAAGATAAGGAAGGAACTAAGGGAAGTCAGGGGCGCCCCTTCCCGGGGAGAAACCAAGAGGATTTCGGTAGAAAAGAAGGTGAAGGGAAAGAAAAGGGAATACATCAAGACCGGGATCCCGGGATTCGACGGCCTTTTCGACACCGGAATCCCGAAGGGTTCCTCCGTACTCATCGCGGGCGGGGCGGGCTCCGGAAAGACCATCTTCTGCCTCCAGATGCTCGCGAATGCGGCAAGAAGGGGGGAGAAATGCTTTTACCTGAGCTTCGAGGAATCGGAGGAGAGGCTCAAAGGCCATATGGAAGAGTTCGGATGGAATCCGGACGAAATGATAAGGGGAGGCAGGCTTGTCATCAGGCGGATGAGCTCATTCGAGATGGCCAGGTCGGTGGAGGCGCTGCTGGCGAAAGAGCAGGGGGAGCTGATGATCGAGATCGAGCCCGTCATCTTCCCGAAGGGATTCAGGCCGGACAGGATAGTCGTGGATTCCCTCAGCGCGATAGCCTCCAGCTTCGTGGGGCGCGAGCAGAACTACAGGAGCTACATCAACCAGCTTTTCAGGTATTTCGAGAATCTCGGAGCCACGTCCTTCCTCATAACCGAGACGGAGGAGGTCCCCAAGATATACAGCCCGAGCGGCGTGGAGGAATTCCTTGCCGACGGCGTGATAGTCCTTTACAATCTCCGGAAGGGAGACGTCAGGGAAAACGCGATAGAGGTCCTGAAGATCCGGGGAACCAAGCACATCAAGAAGGTGGTCGCGATGCAGATAGTGGACAACACGGGAATAGTGGTATATCCGGAGCAGGAAGTTTTCGGGGACCTGGGTTAATTCTCACCCTTCCAGCCTGACCGTTTTCGAGCAATTGCCGACGATCTCCCCGCCCTTCAGAACCTCCATGACTATCTCGTAATCCCCCGCACTCACGCCCGAGCACCCGTAGCAGCTGGGCATCGAAAAGGAGAAGGACTCGTTTATTACTCCGGAAACGCTTTCAACCGTCTTTTCCGAGCTGACCCTGTAACTTCCGCTGCGGTCCTTTATCCCGTACACCCTTACCGTGTAGTTTCCCTCGTCAATGAAGGAGACGAACGCGATCAGTTCCATCGTTTCGGAGGAATGGTACACCTCCCTGTCGCTTCCCAGACTCATACGAATCGCATCATTAACCGATGGACGACTCAGGATGTCCCCATGTCCCGCCCCTGAAAATTCATAAAAAAATCCAGCCGAAACCAGGATAACCAATGCGGCCACGAAGATGACAGCGACCGTTCTCATCCTAATTATTTGTTCCGGGTATTAAAATAGACTGGAGAACAAATTTATTGATCCGATTCAAATTTCGATCATGCTTCCGGTGAATTACATCGATCCCGGCACGGGTTCAGTGCTCGTGGGATCCGTGTGGGGGGTCATCTCCACCGTACTGGCAATGGCGGCCGCTTTCCTGGTCGCTTATTTCCTGAACCCCCACAGGAGACAACTCTCCAGATTCAGGAAATCGAGATGGTTCTTTCCGTCCATGACAATATCGATCCTTGCATTGTTCATTTCCGGGTATCCGCTTTTATTTAACGGATTCACCTTTCAAGCAATAGGCGATGAAATGATGGAAGGGAAGGTTTTGATCATCGGCATAGACGCGATGGACCCCGACGTCATGGAAAGTATGATGGAAGAGGGCAGGCTTCCGAATTTCGGGAAGCTAGAAACCTTCTCCCGCCTGGAGACAACGATCCCTCCAGAGACCCCGGTCGCCTGGTCGGCCGCCGCCACGGGGACGAACCCGGGCGGTTACGGGATATTCGATTTCATCACCCGGGATCCGGGAAAATACCTTCCGAGGCTGACCCTGACCGAGGAATCCCGTTCCATCCTCGGAACAAGATATTCATCCGGAATGAAAGGCGTTCCCTTCTGGAGAATCACCAGCGGGAAGGGAATCCCCACATCCGTGATCCGCTGGCCGGTGACCTTCCCTCCGGAAAGGGTGAACGGAAGAATGCTCTCCGGCCTCGGGACGTTCGACATCAAGGGCCTCCTGAACTCATATTCCTTCTATACGACCGGGGACCTTGAAAGCAGGGAGGGGGAATCGGGAAAAATCATCAGGGTCGAAGGGGACGGTGTCATCCATACGAAGGTGTACGGGCCCCTCGTGAGAAAGGGGGAGGAGAGTTCCGTCCCGATGGAGATCGGTATCCATGATGATTCGGTAACCGTCAAGATCGGCGGGAAGGATTACGAAGTGAATAAAGGGGGATGGAGCGAATGGATACGGGCGAGGTTCAGGATCGATCCTTTCACGGAAGTTTCCGGAATCTTCAGGCTATACCTGATATCAACAAAACCCGATCTCGCAATGTACATGACCTCCGTCCAGATCGATCCGGAGGATCCCCTGATGGACATCTCCTATCCGAAGGAATATTCCGGAGAGCTTTCCGGATCAATCGGCCTGTTCTATACCATGGGCATGCCGGAGGACACCAAGGCGGTCGACGAGGGAAGGCTTCCCAGGGAGGTCTTCTACGAGCAGATAGAACAGATAGAGGAGGAAAGGGAGAGAATGTTCTGGCACGAGTTCGGGCGCTTCGGGGAAGGGGTTCTCGCCTTCGCTTTCGACGCGGGCGACCGCATGCAGCACATATTCTGGAGGGGCGACGGGATGGTCCCCGAAGTCGAGAAGTACTACGAAAAAAAGGACGAATTCCTCGGAAAGGTCCTGGAAAGTATGGACGATAACACCTGCCTTATCATCTTCTCCGACCACGGATTCTCGAATTTCGAAAGGGCAGTCGACATAAACAGGTGGCTCGTCGAAAACGGTTACATGGTCCTGACGCAGGAACCGGAAGACGACGGCGCCCTTTTCAAATACGTGGACTGGAGCCGGACGAAGGCCTACTCCCTGGGATTCGCGGGCATGTTCATAAACCTCAAGGGAAGGGAAGGACAGGGGATTGTCGAGGAAAAGGACATGGAAATGATTATCAATGAGATAATCGGCAAATTGCTGGAACTGGAAGACGGGGGAAACGGAAAGAGGGTGATCACCCGGCTATACAGGGGATCGGAGATATATCACGGGAAGAACACGGGAAACGCCCCGGACATAATGATAGGGTTCGAGCCGGGATACAGGATGTCCTGGCAGACCGCGATAGGCGGGATGGCGGAATCCGTGATCGCCGACAACGACAGGGAGTGGAAGGGCGACCATCTCGTTGACAGGAGCCACGTCCCCGGCGTCCTTTTCGCCAATTTCAGGATCGAAAAGGAGAATCCTTCCCTTATGGATATCGCACCTACCATACTTGAGATTCTAAACATTGATATTCCCGAAGAAATGGACGGGGAACCCCTGGTGAGCGAATGAAGGGAATGATCTCCAGGACCGAATACATCCTGAAGGAAGCGAAATCACGTTTCAGGAATCCCGCGGTCCTCTGGTCGACCGGGAAGGACTCCACCGCGATGCTCTCGCTCATGAAAAACACGTTCTTCGGGAAGGTCCCGTTCCCGGTCGTCCATCTGGACACGGGAAAGAAATTCCGGGAGATGTACGAGTTCAGGAAGAAGATTTCGGAAGAATGGAATCTTGATTTGATTATAGGAAAAAATGAAAAGGCATTGATAAAAGGAATCTCCCCTGAAAGGAACGGCCATTTCCGATGCTGCAACGCCCTTAAAACGGAGGCGCTTAAAATCGTACTGAAGGAACACGGTTTCGACGCCCTCATAATGTCCATCCGGAGGGACGAGCACGTAATGAGGAACATCGAGAGGTTCTTCTCCCCGAGGGATTCCAACTTCGAATGGCACATCGTCCGTCCGAAGACAAGGGAGGAAATGGGAGTTCCCTTCGAGAGCCTGCAGCCCGTCGAGCTCTGGGACCTCTACCAGACGGAATTCGGGGACGAATGCTCCCACGTCCGGGTCCACCCGATCCTGCACTGGACTGAACTCGATGTATGGAAGTACATACAGAAGGAGGGGGTACCGGTAAATCCTCTTTACCTTTCAAGGAAGGGCAAGAGGTACCGCTCCCTCGGGTGCGAGTGCTGCACGCGGCCGGTAAGATCATACGCCTCTGACATTGATGAAATAATAAAAGAACTGGAGACTACCAGAATAAGGGAGAGGGAAGGCAGAACGCAGGACAAGGAAGACGAATTCACGATGAGAAGGCTGCGCTCCCTGGGCTATATGTAGCCGAGCGAACGGAGCAGGGTTTCCGTATCATGGTCCATTTCGATTGTCTGATATTCCAACCCGCCCTTCAGAATATTCTTCAGTTCATTTTCCATCTCCAGGGATATTTCCGGTTCTGTCTCATAGAAGTTCCACAGTTCCCCTTCATCCATCCTGAACAGCAGCTTCTTGACACTATTGTCTCCATAATCGCCGCTCTCAGTATCATTTATTATCCCTCCCTCCTGTTCTGCCATGTCCCTCTGGATATCGAAATCCGAGGGTCTCATGATCACGAATTTCCATTCCCCCGTTCGCATAGCCATGGAGAACGAACCGTCCCTTGGCTTCGTCTGGGATATTGCGTATTCTTTCCCCTGCTCTTTGCCTTCTATGAGGGAGACAAGGCTTTCCCCGTCCGTTCCCCCCTCGTAAGAAACGTTGAGTATGTCAAGTATGGTTGGGAAGAGATCGACCGTCTCCACCATTTCGCTTACCCTGAGACCCTTCAAGGGGAATCCTGGTATCCTGATCATGAGCGGAATCCGGATCTCCTGGTCGTATAGGGTCTTCCCGTGGAAGAGGCAGGGGCTATCGTCATCATATCCGAAATCCGAAAACATGTGTTCGCCAAAGCATTCACCGTGATCCGAAACCAGAACCACGAGCGTGTTTCCCTCCAGGCCCAGTTCTTCCAGTTTCTTCAGAACCGTCCCCACATTCTCGTCCACGTATCTCACCTCCCCGTCATACTTTGCGATATCATACCTTATCGGCCCTTTTCTCGAAAGTCCCGTGGGATCGTATTTCGGGTCGGAATAATAGGCGGATTCTGAATAGTTATACATATCGTAATCTTCAGGGGGTTCATAGGGGCTGTGGGGATCGAAAAAGTGGACCCAGAGGAAGAACCTCTCGGAAGAGTGGTTTGAGAGCCAGGAGAGAATGGCATCGGTCGTTTCCCCTCCCAATCTCTGTATGAAGGTTTTGCGTTTCCTGATGTCATCATAACCATTGAAGTAATCGAATTCGTCCGTGAACCCTATCAGCATCTTGCTGCTTATGAAACCACTCGTAACGTAACCGTTATCCTTGAGCACGTCCGAGATCGTGGTCAGACCGGTCCCGTTATCATATGGCATGAATTTTCCGTGCCTGTAAGGGTACAGACCGGTGAAAATGGACCAGTGGGAGGGGGGCGTGTGAGGGATCTGGGAAAACGCGCGGGTGAAGATTACACCTTCGTTCACCAGCGAATCGATTGCAGGGGTTGTTTTCTGGAAGTACCCGTAAGAAGAGAGGTGATCCGCCCTTAGGGTATCGATGGTGAAAACAAGGAGATTGCACCCATCACACACCCCCACAGTCCGGTCCAGAGTGAAGTAGCCTGTGACAGAAATATAGGACAGCAAAGATGCCGCAAGGACGAGGATTAGCGCGAAACCAACGTTCCGGACTTTCATATCTTATATTATGATCGGATAATAAAAGAGTGCATTCTTGCATGACACCCTGCCGACCGGACTAAAAAATTTTGTTAAAACGTATCGGTTTACATAAAAACCCTCATGAGTCCCGTTATTTTAAGGAAACATACCCCGGTGTTTACCCGTTTCGATAATTATATCCACTCTTCTGCAGAAGCATGCTGATAATGTTGATAAAATGCGCCGCTGCGTGCCTTTATTGAATGAAGAGAGAAAAAAAGAAAATCGATAGATAGACTGAGAAGCGGTCAACAGAATTAACCACCATGTTCGTGAAGAAGAGCGAAGATTGCATAAAAAACCATGTATAGCAAAATCAGTAATTGTTTAAACATCGCAAAAAAACTTTATTACCCGTTTAAAAGTATATAATATGAAGGCCGAAAAATCCCTCTTAGCCCTGTTTCTATTCATCCTCCTTTCACCAGTCGTGATTTCTGCCAGCGCCCCGGACGTCACGCTCGTTTCCCCCGAGGACGGGAACATCTCTGTTTCTGGAAACATAACTTTCGCGTGCAACGTAACGGATGACAAAAACGTGTACAACGTTTCCTTGTTCCATGATATAAACGGGACATTCTCGCTCTACAACACGAAAGGGATAATGACGCTCGAACCGGATTCCAGCACCATGGTCCTGTGCCATTTTGACGGAACGTACGCATGCGAGGTGGAAGGGGTAGCGAATAATATCGGGACGGATTTCGTGTCATCGAGGTTTTTCAAGGGTTTGAGGGTGAACGATTCGGATAAGTTTTCTTACCCCACCTCCGGCAACATAGATTATTACAAAGGGACGCTCGAATTCTGGATTCAGCCTAGATACAATACATGGGATCTCGGGGACTACGTGTACCTATTCGCCACGGATGAATACGGAGGTGAAAAGAACAAAATGGATCTCTACATTTACTACGAAGATCTTTACTTTGAATTTCATGACGATTACGATGATGTGGCATGGGCTAATGTTAACGTGAACTGGGGAGAGGGGGAATGGCATCACGTGGCTGTCACATGGGATTTTTACGCGGATGAACGCCAGGTTGATATCTTCCTCAACGGTAACAACGCCTCCACTGCTGTTTCAGGCGGCATGTCTTCCCCGGGAGATGGTCAGTTCGGGGATAACATGTATTTGGGCAACAGGAACGGAATCTACGTTGAACATTCGGTTTTCGATGAGTTCAGAATATCCGACAGGGTATTGACTCCTGATGAAATAAACGCTTCCTATGTGAAAGGTTTTTCAGATCACGAGAACGAAAGCATCAACTGGACTATAAACAACGTAGATGACGGGAGTTATTTGTGGAATTGCCTTGCTTACGACAACGAATCACAGGGTTCGTGGGCCTCTCCAAACTACACGATTCATGTTGACGCGTATTCATATCCTGTCACGAACTTCATTGATTTTTCCCTCACCGAGGATGAGATAGACCCCGAGATGATTATAAACGCGACCGCTAACGTCACAGACATAAGCAACGTGAGCTCCGTTGTCTTCCAGTGGAGAAAGACAATAGACTGGGACACCCCGCCCGTTTATAACGACAGCATGGACTACAACGGCGGGACCGGTCTCTTCGAGAACGCCAGCATCGCGATAGACAAGACAGGGGGCGTTTATTATTACAGGACGTGGTCG